>DBQL01000174.1:0-3606 GCA_002305235.1 Prevotella sp. UBA1395
ATGGACATTGACGGCCCTCGCCGATAACGGTTGGCATTTCATGGAGGGCGAAAGATCGAACCGACAGGGTGCACTGGTGAGGCTCGCCGCCTCGTACCGATGGAAAAATGCCACGCTGCAACTGTTGTGGCGACAGCCGTTCAACAGCCATCCCACACTGTTGAGCGAGCGATTGGTAAACCGTCTCGTCAGCAAGGCCATACGCCTGACCTCCGGCGAGCAAGGAAACATGGTCGCGGTCAGCCTCTCCGTGAGGCTGTCGGGGGGCAAAGCCTATCGGGAGACCAAGAAAACACTGCACAACGAAGACCGACAGACCGGAATATTGAAATGAGACGAATATTACCCTGCATACTGACATTGCTGCTCTTGGGTGTCATTGCCTCTCAAACCCTATCGCCGACAGACGACACTTGCCTCACAAAGAAGTTTAGGCAATCCATGATACACGTTGATTACAAGACGTATATAGACCCTGACTTTGATTATTCGTTCGACTACCCGAGCTTCTTTTCCCGGGAGATTTTTCCCGAATACGGTGTGGGGCACGTGCGGTTCGGCTATCACACGCTCACCGATTTGGTCATGGAGTGCAAGGTGGTGCCCGAAAGCGTGTATCGCAAACCGAGACCCGACTGCGTAGAACTGGAATACTTGGACGACAGTCGGAAATATCAAGTCATCACCCACTATCTCTTGCGCGACCGCAAATGGTTTGTGCTCTCGTTTTGCTACCCCACAGAGTTTGCCACGGCCGTGGAGCGAATTGTCTATCGCGTGAAGACATGGCAGGGGCAGGGCTCGGGCGAACGACATCCCACCCTGCGGCGGGCACCGGCCTATCACAAGCGATAAGAGCATGCGGCGAGGTGGAAGAAGACGGGGAAACATGATCGGACCGGTAGGCAGCGATACGGGATAACCGTATATGACCGAAAAAAATAATTGATGAAATAACTTGAAAAACAGCCTCTCCACAGTTTAGAAATTCTCATCCAACCCGGAAAACAGACAAAATGACGCAAAAACGAGCTGTTTTACAAACCGCTGTAAAACAGCAACTTGTGAAATGTTGACAAACCGACGCTTTACGATTAGATAGTAAACGCGAGACGATTAGATAGTAATCGTCTCGCGAAACGACAGTAATCGCGCGATGAAAAGGATGCTTTGGCAATGCCAAAAAGGTCGTTTGGCGATTGTAAAGCAAAGAAACAGGAGGAAAAAACGGAGACAGTATCGATGGAATGGCACAAAACCGACTTTACGGATGCCGTTCGCACCTTTTCCGGTTGTGCTGCAATGATGCCCAAAACCATGAATTATGTTGACAGCCACCGACCACAGGGCACAGGCCAAAGCCCTCATCCCAAGGTTTCGCTCCATCGACAAAACATTGCCCCGGCATACTATCCGGCGTGACATCCCCACAGGGTAATCACACGGAAAGGCATGCCGGGACAACCCAAAAATATTTTTCACAGCGCCTCAGGCGCAATACATCATACCAAATATTGTGAGGAGATGCTCTCGTTGCTCACCACGCGCCTGATGGTTTCGGCAAACATCTTGGCCACACTCAGCTGAACCACTTTGTCGCAACGCTGGGTATAGGGAATGGAGTCGGTGAAAACAATCTCCGAGAGGGCCGAGTTTTGCACACGCTCACTGGCCGGACCGCTCATCACACAATGGGAAGCACATGCGCGAACACTCACCGCACCGGCCTCCATCATGATGTCGGCAGCCTTGGTAATGGTGCCCGCCGTGTCGACCATATCGTCTACGATGACCACGTTCTTGCCCTTTACGTCGCCAATGATCTGCATGCTGTCCACGATATTGGCACGCGCACGGGTCTTGTTGCAGAGCACCAACGGACAGCCGAGATACTTGGCATAGGTATTGGCACGCTTCGACCCGCCCACGTCGGGAGATGCGATTACGAGGTCTTTGAGGTGCAGGCTCTGAAGATATGGGAGGATAACACCCGATGCATACAAGTGATCGACGGGAACATTGAAGAAGCCCTGTATCTGGTCGGCATGGAGATCCATCGTGATGAGACGGTCTATGCCGGCCACGCTCAGCAGGTCGGCCACCAGTTTGGCACCGATGCTGACCCTCGGTTTGTCCTTGCGGTCTTGACGCGCCCACCCGAAATAGGGAATCACGGCGATGACCTGACGGGCTGAGGCACGCTTGGCGGCATCGATCATGAGAAGGAGTTCCATGAGGTTGTCGGAGGTGGGGAAGGTGCTCTGCACAAGAAACACGTCACGGCCTCTGATAGATTCCTCGTAAGAAACGGCAAACTCTCCGTCGGAGAACTTTGTAAAGACAAGGTTTCCCAACGGACAACCTAAATTGGCGCAAATCTTTTCAGCAAGGTATCTGGTCTTGGTACCCGAGAAAATTAAGAAAGAGTTACTTTCACTCATGTTATACTGTGTATGTTTAATATGTGGACTTATCAAGAAACAAGATACTGCTCATTCCGCGTGGCACACCCGTTGCCGTGGCGACAACACGCCGCGCGTGATGCCAGCGCATGATGTCCGTGATGCCGCGACATATAAATGCGAGGGGCACGGTCATTGTTCCACGACGCGACCGCGACATGGACAAGGTGCAAGAATGGTGACTGCGGGATTGCTCGAAAACAGTGTTTGGCAAAGGCCAAACCGAAAAGGTGACGATGATACAACAAACCGGCGAAAAAACGGAATTTCCCCCATGAGCAACTGACGCTGCCCCTCTCATACCGTTGACTAACGAGTGATGCAGAGTTTGTCATGATTGAATGTTCCATCATCATTTTACGCCTGCAAAAGTATAAAAAATCCTTTGAATAGGCAATACAAATTGAAAATAAAAAGTTAACTTTGCAATAAAAGTAAGCAATATGAAAGTAAACCTTGCAACTTACGAAGAGTTGCACCGACCGGCGTATGTCCTTGAGGAATCGCGCCTGAGAGAGAATCTCAAACTCATTTCCTCGGTGGCGAGCGAAGCCGGTGTCGAGATTATTTTGGCCTTCAAGGCGTTTGCCTTATGGAAGACTTTCCCTGTTTTCAGAGAGTATATCCACTCCGTGACAGCCAGTTCGCTGTCGGAGGCAAGACTCGGATTCGAGGAGTTTGGCGCACCCGTGCATACCTATTCACCCGCATATACCGACTACGAGATCGATGAAATGGCCCGCATTTCGAGTCATCTCACGTTCAATTCATGGAGCCAGATGGATCGGTTTGCGTCTCGGGTGAGGCAGCAAAATCCGTCGATAAGTCTCGGAGTGAGGGTCAATCCGGAGTATAGCGAGATTGCGAATATCCTGTATGACCCCTGTGCGCCGGGCACACGGTTTGGTATTTCGGCCGATAAAATGCCGGAAACGCTGCCCGGGGAAATCGAGGGATTCCATTGTCACTGCCATTGTGAGAACGGGTCGGACGTGTTTGCCCGCACTCTCAGCAGGTTTGAGGAAAAATTCTCGAAATGGTTTCCGCAGCTCAAATGGATCAACTTCGGGGGCGGGCATCTCATGACACGCGATGATTATGACATCCCCCGACTCATCGAAATGATGAAGGCGTTTCACCAACG
>DBQL01000174.1:3667-4824 GCA_002305235.1 Prevotella sp. UBA1395
CACATGCCCGACTGTCTCGAGGGGCCTTACTGGCCGGCGGTGCGCCATGCCCGAACGATCGAGAGCGAAGACGGCAGGCTGCCCGATGGAAACCACGAACATATATACAGGTTGGGCGGAAGCTCTTGCCTGAGTGGCGACTTCATGGGATATTGGGTATTTGACCATGAGCTGCGCATTGGCGAAAACATAATCTTCGAGGACATGATCCATTACACCACCGTGAAAACCAATATGTTCAACGGTGTGTCGCACCCCGCCATCGCCTTGGCCCACCCCGACGGCGAACTCGAGATGCTGCGAGAATACGGTTACGAGGATTACAAAAGCAGAATGGACTGAAACAAAAAACAAATCCCGGCAAAACCTAAGTTTTGTCGGGATTAAACTTTATGCGAGCTGTCGTGACCATTGATTGTCAACGACGAACCTTAGCTTGAGAAACTTATGCCTCTGCAGGTGCTTCGGTCTCGGCCTCAACAGCGGGAGCCTCGGTCTCGGCAGCCTCTGCAGCCTGCTCAGCAGCAGCCTGTGCCTCAGCTTCTGCCTTGGCAGCAGCAGCGGCAGCAGCCTTCTCGGCAAGCTTCTTGGCAATAGCCTCGTTCACCTTCTTCTCCTGTTCCAAACTCTTGGCGGCCAACTCTTCGCGGCTCTTGGCTACGGCTGTACGAGCAGCGGTAAGCTTTTGGTCCTTGCCGGCTTTCCAAGCGTCAAACTTCTGCTGACAAGCAGCCTCGTCGAATGCGCCTTTCTTCACGCCACCCTTGAGATGTTTCATCATGTAAACACCCTCGCGGCTGAGAATAGTGCGTACAGTGTCAGTGGGCTGGGCACCACACTCTACCCAGTGGAGCGCACGCTCGAAATTCAAATCTACGGTTGCGGGATTGGTGTTGGGATTGTAAGTACCAATCTTTTCTGTAAACTTACCATCACGTGGAGCTCTTACATCAGCGATAACGATACTGTAAAAAGCATAGTTTTTACGACCACCACGCTGTAATCTGATTTTTGTTGCCATTTTATTAAAATAACTTTTTTGAGGTTTGAATTAATGCTACCATCTCGTGATAGCAGCTGCAAAGTTACGACTTTTACTTCACAATCAATGCATTACACCTTGATTTCACTATGATGTTAAGGAAAATTAAGAATAT
>DBQL01000152.1 GCA_002305235.1 Prevotella sp. UBA1395
AAAGTAATTGTTAAACACATAAGAATATTATGTGCTCCTTAAACACACAAGAATATTATGTGCTCCCCGAAATCTGTCCCGATTTTGTCCGAGATAGAAAATAAAAAATCGGAATCCCTTGATGTAAAGGCGATTCCGACATTATAGTTGCGGAGGCAAGACTCGNNCCAACTGCTCCACTCCGCGATATGAAGATCAAGGTTTATATTAAATACCCCTTATCTTTGATTGCGAGTGCAAAAGTACGGCTTTTATTTCATATAGCCAAATTTTTCGAGTAGTTTTTTATTATTTGGGGCAAAAAAGTTAGATTTCAGGGCTGAAGTTTGTATGTTTCGTGGAAAAACGATATATTTGCACACATATAATTAAGGTGTGCAATTTGATATTGCACCATTTACGGGTCTGAATATATAAGCACATGTCAATTTCTAAAACGAGACAAAAGTTAGTAGACGTAGCACGCCAGTTGTTTGCAAAGAACGGTGTTGCTGCCACGACGATGAATGACATTGCCGTGGCATCAGGCAAAGGCCGTCGAACACTGTATACTTATTTCAGCAGGAAAGAGGATGTGTACTATGCTGTCATAGAATCCGAGTTGGAAAGGCTGAGCGATAAGTTGGATGAGGTGGCCGCGAAGAAGATTCATCCGCAAGACAAGATCATTGAATTGATTTATACTCATTTGAGTATGATTAAGGAAACGGTGGTTAGGAACGGTAATCTCAGGGCAGAATTTTTTCGGAATATTTGGACGGTAGAGAAGGTTCGGAAGAATTTTGACGAAGATGAGATAGAACTTTTCCGTAAGGTTTATGCCGAGGGTAAGGCCGATGGCGAATTTGATATCGATGATGTGGAACTGGTGGCAGATATCACGCATTATTGTATCAAAGGCCTTGAGGTTCCGTTTATATATGGTAGATTGGGTCACGGACTTACCGAGGAGACCAGCAAGCCGTTGGTGGCCAAAGTGGTATATGGTGCTTTGGGCAATAAACGAGGACTTATGAAATAGCCTTGTTATATATAATATGGTATAGAACATTTTATTTTAATTAACAATATAACAAAAATGGGATTATTAGAAGGTAAGACAGCCCTGATCACAGGTGCTGCTCGAGGTATTGGCAAGGCAATCGCCATGAAGTTTGCACAAGAGGGTGCAAACATCGCTTTTACAGATCTTTTCATTGATGAAGAGCACGGTGGGCTTGCCACGGAACGTGAGATTGCAGCCTTGGGAGTTAAGGCGAAGGGGTATGCCAGCAATGCGGCAGACTTCGCACAGACCGAGGAGGTAGTCAATCAAATCAAGAGCGACTTCGGATCTATCGATATCTTGGTAAATAATGCCGGTATTACCAAGGACACGCTGATGCTGAAGATGACCGAGCAGATGTGGGACGCGGTGATCAGCGTGAACTTAAAGAGTGCGTTCAATTTCATTCATGCCTGCACGCCCATCATGATGCAGCAGCGTAAAGGCTCTATTATCAATATGTCATCTGTGGTGGGTGTTCATGGCAACGCCGGACAGAGCAATTATGCGGCATCCAAGGCCGGACTTATTGCATTGGCAAAGAGTGTTGGTCAGGAGCTGGGGCGTCGCGGAGTACGTGCCAATGCCATTGCTCCCGGATTCATCGAGACCGCAATGACAGAGGCTTTGCCCGAGAATGTGCGTAAAGAATGGGCTGAAAAGATTCCACTCCGCCGTGCCGGACAGGTTGAGGACATTGCCAATGTCGCAACATTCTTGGCTTCAGATATGTCAAGTTATGTCACCGGACAAGTGATTCAGGTCGACGGTGGAATGAATATGTAAGGATTGAAGAGATTGGGATGAAAGTTGTTTACGAAGACAATCACCTGATCATTGTATACAAAGAGAGTGGGGAAATCGTTCAGGGCGACAAGACTGGCGATATCCCCCTTTCTGATACGGTGAAGGATTATATCAAGGAGAAGTATCGAAAACCGGGGAATGTATTTCTCGGAGTAGTACACCGTTTGGACCGGCCGGTGTCCGGACTCGTGATATTTGCCCGAACCAGCAAAGCCCTTTCTCGACTGAATGAGATGTTTCGCAAGGGTGAAATCCATAAGACTTATTGGGCCATCACCAAGGATTGCCCCAAGCAACCGATGGGAACATTGCAGCATTGGCTGGTCAGAAACGAGAAACAAAACAAGAGTTATGCTTACGACCGGGAAGTTCCGGGGGCCAAGCGGGCGGAGTTAACCTATCGGTTAATCGGGCAAAGCGATAACTATTATCTGTTGGAGGTGAATCTTCTCACGGGGCGACATCATCAGATCAGATGCCAGTTGGCACAAATGGGCTGCCCCATCAAGGGCGATTTGAAGTATGGAGCCAAGCGAAGCAATGCCGATGGCAGTATTTCTTTATTGTCTCATCGTGTGGAATTTGACCATCCGGTGTCCAAGGAGCATATCGCGTTGGAGTCTCCATTGCCCGAGGATAACCTGTGGTTGGATATCGCTCAAAGTTCAAAAAAATAGTTTTTCTTTTGTTTTTCTTAATTTTTCAGGTCCTTATTCCAATTTTTTTTAGTTACTTTGCACGTGTTCACTTTTGCCGGTGCTATGAATAAGTATCTGAAGTGGGGCGGAATAGCCATTTCCATTCCTGTCCTTCTGTTTGTCATATTGACCCTGTTGTTCTATTTTCCACCCTTTCAGCGATGGGCGGTCAATCAGGTGACGGCATACGCTTCAGACGAGATGGGCATGCAGATCAGTGTCGGGCAAGTCCGTTTGGCGTTTCCTTTAGACTTGTCTTTGGAGCGCGTCAAAGTGCTGCAACCCAACGATTCACTTCCTCATGTAAACGATACCGTAGCCTACATCGACCGTCTGAAAGTCGACGTACAGCTTTGCCCTTTGCTCAAAAAACAGGTCATGATCGACGAATTGACTTTCGATCAGCTGAATGTCAATACCGCCCATTTCATCCATAGCGCGAGAATCAAGGGTAAAGTGGGGCATCT
>DBQL01000065.1:0-2944 GCA_002305235.1 Prevotella sp. UBA1395
CTCATGGAAATAATTGCTTATAGAACATAAATTACTTACTTTTGCGTCATCATCCGCAGGTCATTAAGTTCTTTCGCACTGACGATGCCTGTGAAGGTTGGATCATCAAACAATATACAAGTAGTGCGACAATTATCAGAAAAGATTATGATGAGAAAATTATTGCTTTTTTTCGCGCTGTTCGGCGCAGTGGTTATGCAGGCTCAGACCGGCAAGTGGATTAATGACAAGGCGCATACGCGCATAGGATTCGAGGTGACACATGCCGGACTCTCGTTTGTGAGTGGGCAATTCTCGGATTTCGAGATCGACGTGGATGCTGCCGGAAAAAACTATCTCGGCACGAAGATCGACGTGACCATCCATACCAAGAGCATCGGCACCGGGGTGGAGGCGCGCGACAATCACCTGCGCACAGCCGATTTCTTCGAGGTGGACAAGTATCCCACGATGACCTTCAAGAGTACCAAGATTGTGGCCACGTCGAAGACCGCGGGTAAGGTCTATGGCAATCTCACCCTTCACGGAGTGACCAAGCCCGTGGTGCTCAATGCCACGCTGATCGCCAAGAAGGTAAGTCCGATGTCGCAGGTGATGACTGCCGGCTTCAGATTGAAAGGTAAAGTGAAGCGGTCTGACTTCAATTTCGGCCCCAAATATCTGCCGGCCATCATCGGCGATAACGTGAATATCATTGTCGACGCGGAGTTCTCGCCAGAGAAGTGAGGCATGAACAATGAGGAAACACGGCGCTCCCACCTCGTCGANNGCCACACGGGATGATTCCCACACGATTCGCATGGCCGGTTGTGTGGGAATCTGCGTTGATGGGCGCTTGTGCCGGGAGCAATGTCGGCCGGCAACCGCCGGCGCACAATATCCGTGCCGAGGTCACGTTATCTCAATCAAAGTACTCATAAATATTATGCACAACACATTCGCACGTTTTGGCGGCGACGAGGAAAGTCGCCGCGACGAACTCATCAGGACCATCGAGCACAGCGTCGAACAGCTGTCGTTGGCCGAACTCGAGGCCCTCTATTATGATCTCGTGGCCAAAGACTACATTCGTTGAGGCCTCCCGTGGCATGAGACGTTGGGATCGCGCGCGCCTTTGAACCTCTGACACACAAAAAAAGTCCCACTTCCGACATGCGGAGGTGGGACTTCTTGATGGCGCGGCCGGCCTGATGACACGGGCAAAAGGCCGCTGTGCCGGCGGGATGATTTATTTCTGTTTCAACAGATCGCGAATCTCAGAGAGCAGCTTCTCCTCTGCCGATGGCTCCGGTTCTGGGGCGAGGGCAGCGGGTTCCTGTTTCTTCGTGCGCAGACTGTTCATGCCTTTGATCATCAGGAAGATACAGAATGCGATGATAATGAAGTCGATGACGTTCTGCACGAATATGCCGTATTTCACCTCGGCATCGCCAACCTTGATGGCCAAAGCCGTGAAATCCAAGCCACCGGTAATCACGCCGATCAGCGGCATCAGCACATTGTCTACCAACGAAGACACAATCTTGCCAAATGCGCCGCCGATGATCACACCGACCGCCATATCCATCACATTGCCTTTCATGGCAAATTCCTTAAACTCTTGTACGAAACTACTCATAAATTATTGTATTTGTGATTAAAATTCCTATAATTTGATATCTCTGCTTTGCACTATGTGAGACATTCAAACCATTTTCATGATATAGAGCAATAACTCTCTTGTTTTTATAATATTTAATACTTTATTCGGCTGCAAATATAGAAAATAATTTGTAACTTTGCAATCGAAACAAGGAAAAATACAAAAAAGTTAATTTTTAACTAATTAATAATAAAAAGTAAAATGACAAAAGTAGCTATTAATGGTTTCGGTCGTATCGGCCGTCTTGCGTTCCGTCAGATGTTTGAGGCTGAGGGTTATGAAGTAGTCGCTATCAACGACTTGACAAGCCCCAAGATGCTTGCACACCTTTTGAAGTATGACACCGCTCAGGGCGGTTTCGCCGGCAAGTTCGGTGAGGGTAAGCACACCGTAGACTTCAAGGATTCTGTTCTCGCAGAGGATGGCAAGACTGTGGTTACTCCCGGTTCTATCACTGTAGACGGCAAGGAGATCACCATCTACGCAAAGCCTAACGCAGCTGAGCTTCCTTGGGGCGAGCTGGGCGTAGACGTTGTTCTCGAGTGCACAGGTTTCTATACTTCTAAGGCAAAGGCTGCTGCTCACGTACAGGCCGGTGCCAAGAAGGTGGTGATCTCTGCTCCTGCCGGCAACGATCTGCCTACTATCGTTTACAATGTAAACCACAAGACCCTCACAGCTGACGATACGATTATCTCTGCTGCTTCTTGTACAACCAACTGCTTGGCTCCTATGGCTGCAGCCCTGAACGGCTATGCTCCCATCCAGTCGGGTATCATGTCTACCATCCACGCTTACACCGGCGACCAGATGATCCTCGACGGTCCTCAGCGCAAGGGTGACCTGCGCCGTTCTCGTGCAGGTGCTTGCAACATCGTTCCGAACTCTACCGGTGCTGCCAAGGCTATCGGCTTGGTAATCCCCGAGCTGAACGGCAAGCTCATCGGCTCTGCTCAGCGTATCCCCACTCCTACAGGTTCTACCACCATCCTCATCGCTGTGGTTAAGGGTAAGGACGTGACCAAGGAGGGTATCAATGCTGCCATGAAGGCCGCTGTTACCGAGAGCTTCGGCTATACAGAGGATGAGATCGTATCTTCTGACATCATCGGCATGAAGTTTGGTTCGCTCTTCGACGCTACTCAGACAATGGTTAGCAAGATTGACGATGATACTTATCAGGTGCAGGTGGTATCTTGGTACGACAATGAGAACTCTTACACTTCTCAGATGGTACGTACTATCAAGTACCTCGCAGAGTTGAAGTAATGGCTCGATAATCTGAAGGCTTGACAAAAGCAA
>DBQL01000065.1:3056-3509 GCA_002305235.1 Prevotella sp. UBA1395
ATCGCAACACTTTTTTTATGCGAAGCGGTGGCAAGTTCGCGAAATTTTTAGTAAGTTTGCGAAGTGAATCAATTGATAACCATTCTTGGACCTACGGCATGCGGGAAGACATCCCTTGCCGCCGCTTTGGCCTACGAGATGCACGCCGAGATTATCAGCGCGGACAGTCGTCAGGTCTATCGTGGCATGGACATCGGCACCGGAAAGGATCTCGGCGACTATGTGGTGCGGGGCAGGCAGATACCCTATCATCTCATCGATATTGCCGAACCGGGCACGAAATACAATCTCTTCTGTTATCAGCAGGACTTCTCGGAGGCCCTTGCCGATATTACCGGTCGTGGCATCCGACCCATTTTGTGCGGCGGAACGGGACTGTATATTGAGGCTGTGCTCAAGGGTTATGCGCTCTCCACGGTGCCCCAAAATCCGGATTTGCGGCAGACCCTTCAG
>DBQL01000065.1:3541-8322 GCA_002305235.1 Prevotella sp. UBA1395
TCCTGCCAGCGCGCCATCAGGGCCATCGAGATAGAAACCTACAACCTTGAGCATGCTGCCGAGCGTCGCGAGATGACTCCCGTCGACTCTGTCATCATCGGTCTTGACATACCGCGAGAGGTTCGACGCGAGAAGATCACCGCCCGTCTGAAGCAGCGGTTGGCCGAAGGCATGGTGGACGAGATACGGACGCTGCTCGACAGGGGCATCCCTGCCGACGACATCATCTACTACGGGTTGGAATATAAATATGTGACCGAGTATGCCATCGGCCGTTTGACCTACGAGGAGATGTTCCGACAGTTGGAAATTGCCATTCACCAGTTTGCCAAACGGCAGATGACGTGGTTTCGCGGTATGGAGCGACGGGGGCTTGTCATCCATTGGATCGACGCGCTACTGTCTATGGAAGATAAAATAAACGCAATCAAACAGTTGATATGATGGAAGAGAATCGTTGGGGAATCATTTATTGTCCCAAGAACGGTTTTTGGGGATATTCCCAGAGCCGGTGGGAGAAAATCAGACGCTGTCTGCAAGAAAATGGCATACAGTATGACCATGTGCAGAGCGAGAACACGGGCAGTGTAGACCGGTTGGTGAAGATGATGATCAACAATGGCTATCGCACGATTGTGCTGGTGGGTGGCGACTCGGCACTCAACGATACGGTGAACTGCCTCATGCAAGTGGAGAAGGAGGTGCGCGACCGCATTGCCATCGGCATCATTCCCAACGGCATGATGAACGATTTTGCCCATTTCTGGGAGTTTGACGAGAACAATTACGAGCAGACCATCAAGTGGTTGAAGGAGCGCCGGGTGAAGAAGATCGACTTGGGGTGCATCCGTTACGTGAACAAGAAGGGCGAGTCGTGCCGCCGTTATTTCCTCAACTGCGTCAATATCGGTCTCATCGCCTCGATCATGAACCTGCGACGGCAGACCCGACAGTTCTTCGGGAGTCGCACACTGTCATTCTTCTTCTCTTTCCTCTTGCTCATTTTCCAGCGCCTCGACTACAAGATGCGCATCAAGATCAATACCGACACCATCGACCGCAAGGTCATGACGATGTGCGTGGGCAATGCTTTGGGCTATGGCCAAACGCCCAATGCGGTGCCCTACAACGGCTTGTTGGATGTCTCGGTGGTCTATCACCCGGGCATGACACAGCTTTTCGAGGGTCTCTACCTGTTTGTCAAGGGCAAGATACTCAACCATCACAGCGTGCACCCCTATCGCACGCGCAGCATCGTGGTGGAGAAAGCCGAGGATGCCCTCATCGGCATCGACGGCCGACTGATGCGCACTCCCGTCGGTCCGTTTACCATCACGGTAGAAGAGGCGGTCATCAATTTCCTCATTCCGGCATAACGTCGCGCGACGACAGAGATAAAATACCGAGGCAGCCTGCCACGCATCTTGACGTGAGCAGGCTGCCTTTTTGTTGTCCTGACCATAGAATTTCCCGTCGCCGACATGAGCGTCAGACTTTTTTTCGGGCGGAGTTCTATCTTCCAATCATCTTTCTACCATTTATAATATATATGCCTCGTGGCAGCGTGCCGCTGTCTTGCAGTCGTTGTCCGGCAAGGTTATAGCGGCCCTCGTCGCGCGATGGCTTGTCGTGGAGCGCCGTGACGGCCGTGGGAACCCTGCGCAGCAACCTGATATGGTCGATGTATAGCAGCGTGTTGTTGGCAGCCCCCGAGTTGGTGGTGGTGTTATAGCCCAAGGAGATGCGCACGTCCTGTGCGGTCTGCAGGGTGAAGTCGTAGACCATCAGCTGCCAGCTGTTGGGCGCGTCGGGGTATCGGTAGTCGGTGCCCGCGTCGGTCTTGATGCCCGTGAGCGACGTGTTCACGTTGCCGTTTGCCGCGATGACCACCCGTCCGTCGTTTGAAGTCTGGTTCGGACACTCGTATTTCATGTTCACCAGCAGCCGATATTCGCCCGCGTTGAGGCTCATTGTCTGCGCGATGGCATTGTCTCCGCTGTCCCACGAGTTGAGTACGGTCAGCGTTCGCACGCCGCAGCTGTCGTCGGCAAGCATTGCCGCGCACCGTGCGGCATAGTTTCCCACGTTGGCCGGGCTTACGCAATACATCGTCATGCTGTAAGGCATGGAGTACATGCGACAGAAATTGCTGCCTCCCGACAGCGTCGATGCCGGCGTCCAGCCGTTCACGGGCAGCACATTGTTCCATTTGGCGTTGAGGGCAGGCACGTTGTTGACATAGCACGGGTTGTAGTTCATGGTGCCCAAGGTCACGTTTCCCGTCGCGTCGCCATACGTCGCGTCCTCCTCGAAGTCAGGATTTTGCAGCGTGCGGGCCGTGATGTCCTCGTATCCTTCCGTCAGACTCACTTCGGCGGTTGTCGGAAACCCCTTGGCAGCCTCTGTCACGAGCGTCTCACCCGAGAGATATACTTTCACCGTTTGGCCCGCGTCCACGGTCACGGCCTTGCTTGTCGTGTTGCCATTGGTCATGGCGCTGACAGAGACCACTGCCTTTCCGGCCGCGGTGAGATAGATGGCCGCCGAGTCGTCGGGGGCCTGAATGGCCGTCACGTCGTCGCCGCTGACAAACAGTTTCAGTGTGTTGCCCACCGATTGGTTAGGCTCTGCCACGAATACGGCGGTCGACTTTCCGTTGCTGATGGTCGTGGGCACGGTGAACACCGGCGCTCCTAACGGGCAGCTCACGTCTTTCAGGGTACACTTCTCGGCACTCGCAAAGTTGGCCAGCAGCAAGAACCGCGTGCCGTCGGGGTCGGGCACGATGGCGCCGTTCCATCCCTCGGGCACCCTGTCCTTGAGGGTTGTGAGCCGCGAGGCCATCTCCTTGGTGGTCGCCGCGTCAATGTTGCTGTAATACACGATGGTTCTTCGGTCGGCCACCTCGCCCGCCTGCACCGTGCGGGCGGTGTTGCCGTATTGCGGATAGAGCTTTGAAGTCATCACCGAGTTGTTGTTGGCACGGTCGCCAAAGGCTATCATCTTGGTGTCGCCGGTGACGATGCCCAAGGCATTGTCGATGTTCACGTAGTTGGAAGCCATCGTGGTGAGTGTGCTGCCGTCGAGCTGTCGGTAGGTGTCGGCATAGTAGAGCGTGCGCTTGGTCTTGGTCAACTCGTCGGTGCTGATGGCCATCATGCCACCCTTTTCCTGCGTGATGGTTGCCGTGGCGTTGGCCCTCACATAGTCGAGATACACCACCGCGTTGCCCGGTGTGGCGTAGAGCGCGAAGCGTTGGTTCAGCGTGGCGTCGTTGGTGTTTAGCTCACCGTTCATCGTGAAGCTGTTGCCCCTGAGCCGGTAGATGCCGTTCACCACCGGCGTGGCGTTGTTGGCTTTGCCGCTCACGTCGTAGAATCCGATGAAATTGCCCGTGTTACCCTCACGATAGGGCACGATGATCTTGTTCTTGTCTACGCTGTTGGCGGCGATATATCCCGTGTAGCTCTGTTTTCCGGCGCTCCAGCTGAAGGTGGCGAATCGGTGGTCGTTGGCCGCGCGCACCACGTTTTGCGACTCGAAGAGCTTGGCGTCGGCATATTTCCGGTTGAACTCCTGCCATGTGGCGGGCGTGAGGTCGTCGGTGGTCAGCGTTTCGTGCATGAGCCATGTCATCATCACGCGGTGGGCCTCCACGCCCATGCGCCGCGCCCCCACGTCGGGTCGCAGCAGCCATGCGCCGTCGGTGGTGGTGGTTTGGCGGGCCTTGATCATCTTGTAGGCCTTGTTTTCGAGCATCAGTGCCTCGGCGTCGCGCAGGAAACAGGCGTTGGTGGAGTAGGAGGTGATCTGGTCGTAGAGGAAAAGGCTCCAGTCGTTGCCGTTGGGCATGGCCAGTTCGCCGTCGGCCAAGGCCAGCCATTTGAGCACATCGTTCATCACCCGGTCGTTGTTGTGCATCAGGGCGTTGGTCTCCCACTTCTCCGTGCCGTGCAGGGCTGTTTGGAAGAGTTTCAGGGCAAGGGCCGACTCGCCCAGCTCCTGTATCACCACGTTTTGGTAACTCGTGTGGAAGAAGTTGTGGTTTTGCAGCGTATAGTCGTCATAGAGATTCTTGCCCACAAAGTAGTCGGCCACGGTCTTCGAGTCGTAGTGGGGGTCTATGACCCTCGTGTCGGTGGCGTCGTCGGCCTGAGAGTAGCTGTTGATGGCAAAGGCGCGCAGACGGTCGAACCACCGCGGGGCCAGTTCGTCATCGGGAAAGAGTCCGAGCGTGGCGGCGAGCACGTTGGTCTCCCATCCGTTTTCCTCGGCCTTGGTGTCGCCGTTATATCCTGTCGGGATGTCGCGCTCCAGCTCATAGTTGCACTCGGCCTTGAGCAACGCCCTGACATATCCGCGTTGTGCCTCGGAGAGCCGGTCCCACTGGAAGAATGCCGAGTAGGCCACCGACATGGCCCACAGCGAGCTTTCCCATACGTTGTCGGTCTTGGACACTGAGCCCCAGTATTTGCCGTCGCTGCACACCTTGAGCCGGTTGGCCTTGTGGGTGGAGTAAGCGAAGACGAGCGACTTCATGGCGAGGTCTTCCACGTCGTTCCATGTCACGCCCTCGGGCAGCGTCACGCGGCCCTTGCCATATTTGGCGAGAAAGGCACACACCATCGACAGGTCGGCGTTATGGCGCACGCCCTGCTCGTTGCTGCCCATCGTGTTCTCGCCCTTGAACGCCCCGCAGGCCTCGCCCGCACTGTTGGGGGCGGCGGCCGCCTGATAGTTGGCTTTGGTATAGGTCATGAATCGGGCGAGCATCTGCAGCA
>DBQL01000065.1:8373-8955 GCA_002305235.1 Prevotella sp. UBA1395
GGTAGGTGTCGGCAAGTTGTTCCAGCCTCACGTTGTCTATCATCACGCAACTGCCTCCCGCCACCCAGTTCATGGCCAGTCCGATGGTCACGTCGCCGGCCTCGGCCACGTCAAACACCACCTCGTCGGTGGTCCATGCCATCGTGGCAAACACCCCCGTGCTGCCGGGTTGGAAGGCGGCTGTCGTGCCCTCGCTGCCGGCAAAGAGCCTGAAGGTCGATGTGGCGCCGCCGTTGTAGGCCGACCTGATGTCGGCCGTGAGCCTGTACCTGCCTGCGGGCAGCGCTTTCAGGGTTTGCTGCAGCGTGGTGGCCCCGGTGCTCCAGCCCATGCGCAGGTAGTAGGCAGTCTCGCCGTGCGCGATGGTGGTGGCCTTGCCGAAATTGTTGTCGGTGTAGCAATCCTTGTCGATCAGGAGCCTCACCACGTCGGTGCCGCTCACCTCCCATCCGCTCGGGCGGGGCAGGGTGTACCCGCGCAGTCCGTCGGCGGCATTGGTCACGGCCGTCAGTGTGGCGGCCTTGTCGGTCTCAAACGATGGGTTGGCCACAAATGCCGCCGTCACGTCGGTGGCGGTGTCGG
>DBQL01000219.1:0-2164 GCA_002305235.1 Prevotella sp. UBA1395
AGTACGTCATAACCCAAGTAAAGTTCAAGATCGAGAACAGGAAATGACTGTCACCGCCTAACCGAAACAATGCCGGCCTACATGACGCGCATCATCAAGTAGGCCGGCATCGGTACTTATATTTTTTTCTTCTCACTGCTTTCCCTGAACTTTAAGATCATGGGAACGATTTTCTTGTATATCTTTCGGTCGCCCCTGATCCGCTTGATCAGCAATTCGCAAGCAGTGAAACCCTGCTCGTGGGCTTGGTCCATGATGGCTGAAAGGCGTGGTGTGACAAATGCGGAGTTATCTCCATCAGTAAACCCGATGATGGCAACATCATCCGGTATTTTAAGATCCTGACTTTTTATGGCATCGAAAGCCGCGTAGGTAATAATATCGTTGAACGCCAATATGGCATCAGGCCTGTTTTCAGAGCGCAACAATGCCACGGTCGCCTTGCGTGCAACGTCGAAATCTATTTTGTCACATACCACCAATTCCCTGTCTATGGGAATACGGGCATCACGTAATGCCTGTAAATAACCATGCTTACGTCGCTTCACCATGTCCAAATGGTTAGGCCCTCCAATAAATGCCACTCGGCGCGCACCCTGCTCTATCATGTGCTTGGTGGCGTTATACGCAGCCTCATCACCATTGCCTACCACCTGCGAGAACTTGTCGGGCAAACATGTTCGTGCAAAAAAAACCACAGGCATGTCTATCTCTGCGAGCTGCTCGTAATGCGAATAGTCTATCGTATCCTGCGCCAAACAGGCTATAATTCCGTCTACATGCATCGAAAAGAAATTGTCTATGGCCTTTTCCTCCAACACATGACTCTCATGACTGTTCGCCGAGAAGACGGAATAGCCATTGTGAGTGGCACAATCTTCAATGCCATCGAGCACCGAAGCAAAATAATGGGTCACCAAATTGGGAACTATCACTCCGATGATATGCGGTGCTTCCTTGCGTAAACTCTGTGCAAAGGGATTGGGACGATAGTTGCGTGCCTTGGCCAGAGACTTCACCTTCTCTTGCATGCTTGCGCTCACTTCATGGCTGCCATGAAGGGCTCGCGACACCGTGGCAATGCTTACGCCAAGTTCGGCCGATAGATCTTTAAGGGAAGTTCTGCGCTGTTTCAAAAACGATATGTTATATTCGTATGATAATAACCACAAAAATAGGGAAAAAAAATGAAATGATGAAATGAAAATTTGCATTTTTCCATTTCAATATTTGAATACATGCGGAAATATTATAATATGTGAAAAATCACACAAATTATTCTCGATCATCATCTATAAGCGCACAGCCATCTTGCAAACAATACTGTGCTCTTCTCCATATAGCACATGGACAAGACGGTACATCATATATAATATTCGGCAGAATCGATAAGTCCGGCTCGCAATGCGTACTTGGTTGCCTCACGGGCATTATTCACACCCAACTTTCGAAAGATATTCTTGCGATGGGTATTCACCGTGTGGAAACTTGAGAAACGCTTATCGGCAATCTCCCGGGTTGTTATTCCCAATGCGATATCACGCAGAATTTCAGTCTCTGTCTTTGTCAGTTTCACCTGCTCTTCCTGCAACGGGTCGGGAACCAAAAGCATTTCTGTAATATGTTGGCAGATGAAACGACGATGACGACCGGCATATTCCAAACCCTCCCTGATCTCTACCAAAGGCGAGTCTTTCATCAAGATGCCAAATTGATTGCTTCCTGCCAATACCTTCCGCACAAATTCAACGCTGAGATCTTCGCAAAACAGTATCCAACTCGACATTTTAAACCGATGACTGAGGATCAGAAGCTCCTCGATATCATTCAAATCGAACAATGTATAATCGAGCACGACGACGCTATCAGGCGCAGACACCAATGCTTCGATAAGTTCGGCTTTATCCTCTATATACTTACAACTTGTATCTTCCATGTCCCCGAGAAGATACATGAGACCGGCTCGACTGATGTCCTGTTTGTCTGCCAATAAATAATTCATATCTCTCCGCCTCATATTAAACCCTCATCGCCCCATTCAATGATAGGAAGATGAGGGAGATGGTTAAAATGTCATTCTAAACATGAACCTTACACCATGCTTGTTGCTTGTTGGCAACGAGGTGTAATTGCAGCGATGCACATACTCTACATGTAATACTTT
>DBQL01000219.1:2203-3166 GCA_002305235.1 Prevotella sp. UBA1395
AAGGGGATTGTTCTTATCTGTGAGGGTGCCCCATAAACATTTCACCCCGATATACTCTCTCCATTTGAGTTTCTTGAGCAACGGAATGCGATTGAACAACTTACCATTCATATCCCAACTCACGTCAAGACTGGCATAACGGTCGTTGAGAAACTCCATGTTATTGATCAAATTGAAGGATTCATCCTCAATGATATAGCTCAAATTTGCCGCCGGCATGATCAGCAACGGATAAGGCACGCGGTTCCATTGGGCACCGGCCTTGATATAAGTATCTATCTTTCCCCAGCTATTCATCCAGAAACGTTTGTATATGCTTGCCTCCGAAAGATTGTAATTATACTCTCCGCCGAGCACGTTCTTGAGACCAAGGGTGTGCTGGATCATAAATACCGGGGCATCGAGATTGATGGGAAGACGTCTCTGCTTGGTGTTGATATAGGTGCGTCCGGGTGAAAGCAGCAACTGAAAACTCATCTCCGTGGTTCTTATCTTTCCATTATGCAACTGGTCTCCAATCACGATATTTTCCGGAAAACTAAAGTTTATCCCGCTGCTCAATTTGTTATAGAACAACCGGCCGGCCGCCTCATTCTCCTCAGTCTTTACGCCAATTGTAGTTTTCAACCCCCATTCCTGCTCATATTCAAATTTGAGCTCCTGACGATTGTAAAACATCATCTTGTCTACCGTGGCCCATTTGAATGCCGTGAAAACATTATCCTTGTCGGTATGGATAAACTTGTCCGAGGGCGATGCGATGTCGTATGTTGAACTAAAGCTAATCGTACGACGCGGAAATTCACGTGGCAGATACTCCTTCTTGTTGAAAGAATAAATCGCCTCGCCCTTATAATAATTCTTCTTGGAATGCCATCCTCTCGCGACATAACCCGAGAAGAACCAATGATCATCCAAGTTTGCCGTTGATTGTGCACTCACACGGGTACGCCAACCATCGAT
>DBQL01000219.1:3190-3399 GCA_002305235.1 Prevotella sp. UBA1395
CCCTTGAGCTGTTCTATCCGATGAATGAACGCATCCATAGAACTCTCAGCCTTGGTCAATTCCACCGTTCGATATTGATTCCAAAAGGCTTCATCACGCATCTGCGAGTTTGCCTCGCGTCGTTCTTTGGCCTTTCCCTTGAACAACTGCTTGGGCAACTCATCAAAAGCATAGTCTCCCAATCGGGTTGTTCTTATCACAAGAGCCCT
>DBQL01000018.1:0-1206 GCA_002305235.1 Prevotella sp. UBA1395
GACCGAATAGGTCACCACGGCATCTTTCAGTTGGCGTCCCGCCGCGTTATAGAGTTCCACGGGAAGGGTCAGTGTCTCGTCGTTGGTATAGACAAACTTGGGGAACAGGGCCAAGGGCACCACCTCAGAACAGAATTGTCGCCACGCCTCACCGTCCACATAGCCCTTCTCCCGCCAAAAAACATTGAGCGGACCGACCAGTGCTGTGCCCTGCCCGCTGTAATCATTGAGCGACAACAACTGGAATCCGGCATAGTCGCGGGTGCGGAAATGACGTTCCAACTCATATTTATAGGCCAGCGTCTGCAGCTTGCCGCTGGCGTGCAAAAATTTCTCTGCCTGCGTCTCCATGCCGTTATCGCGCAGCAAATCGGCAAAAATATCGAAGTTGTAGGCTTTGTAGACACCGGTATATTGCGACCGCTCCTTCAGGTCGGGAAACACGCACCATTGTCCCTGCTCATGACTGAGATAGGGGTCTGTGTTCTCCTTTTGCCCGTCGGCAGGCTTGAAATTGCGCGGCACGGCAATGTCGGCGTCGTAGTTGTCCACGGCCTGCGGCGCACGACTGTCCCAGTTCAGTCCTCTCGCCCCGCCTTTCACGTGATACTGGCTACCGCCATCCCAAGCCCATCCGCCACCTACCGATGCCCCGCAGTACACCCGTCGGGGGTCGGTTTTCTTCCAATAGTCCACCCACCGGTCACACCACGACACCCAGTCGCCGGCCGGTTCGTTGCCCGCCGCCATCATCACGAACGACGGATGGTTGCCGTAGGCCTCCACCATACGTCGCGTCTCGTCCATGAGATAGGTGTCTATGGCCATGCCCCTACCCAGTTTCACGCCATGATTGGGCCAGCTGGGACCTTCGGGTTGCAGGTAGAAACCCATGCGGTCGGCCGCCACAAAGGCTGCCTCGGGCGGACAATAGCTGTGGAACCGCATCATGTTGAGACCATACTCCTTGCATTTGCGGAAGATGACCTCCCACGATTCCACGTCGGTGGGCGGATAGCCCGTGAGGGGGAACGTACAGTTTTCTACCGTGCCCCTGATCCAGATGGGCTGCCCGTTGAGGTAAAACTGCCTACCCCGAATGCTGATTTCTCTCATGCCGAAAGTCGATTCCAGACTGTCGTCTATTGAGATGGCCGTGAGCCGATACACAAACGGGTCGAACTCCGACCACAGACGGGGATTGGA
>DBQL01000018.1:1362-1586 GCA_002305235.1 Prevotella sp. UBA1395
CTGTGCGAATCCTGTCCCACACACACGTTTTCTATGCCGTTATACACCCTGATGCCGATCACATTTTCCTTTCCCGGCCTCACCACGGCCGTCAGATCGTACACATGCGGCGTATTCAGACTGTTGCGGCGGCCCACCTCACGGCCGTTCACCGTGACGGCAGTCTCGATATGCGGGCGCTCAAGATAGAGCACCACGCGTTGCCCTTTCCACTCCCGGGGCAC
>DBQL01000018.1:1645-4196 GCA_002305235.1 Prevotella sp. UBA1395
CACGCTTGGCAGGTCGCCGAGGTTGTTGGTGAGCAGCGATCCGGGCAGCGTCACTTCGCCCATCGACGACTGCCACCGCCCGCTCAGGTCGATATGATTCCCGGCACAAATGTCTGTCGCGCCCCACAGACCCTGCCATCCTATGGCCGCGGTGAGGAGCAGTTGCTTGTATTTCATCTTCATCATCTTGTTATTCTTTGGTCTTGGTTACTGATTCGGGTTCTCTCGGCGTTGCCGTGACGGCGATGACTCGCTCGCCCGGAGTGGTGTCGGCCTCGCGGGGCAGGTACACCGGCGCGTTGGCCTGCATGGGCAGGATGCGCAACTCGAGTTCTGTCACCCCCTCGGGCAGTCGCCAAAGGCCGTATTCGAAATGGTGGCCGTCATAGAAATTGTCGTCGATGAGCTTCCCGTTGGCATAGAGCCTCGCGCAATCGCCCTGATAATGGATGTCCAAGAGCGCGTCGCCCAACTGCCTTATGGGTATCCGGTACACGGCGGCGGCCTCGAAATCGGCATCGCCCGGTGCCTCGGCCACCTTGCCCGCCCCCATCGCAATAGTGCGCAAAGCACCTGCGGGGCGCAGCTTCTCATAGTCTACCGTGACGCGCGCCGGTCGCCATTCGGGGGCGAGAAACAAGTGCTCGGCCTCGTGTCGGGTAAGCAAATAGAGGTTATCATGTATGGGTTTGGCCGTGCCCCGGGGCTTCACGTTGCGCAGCACCTTACCACTCTGCAACGCTATGGTGACGGGAATGCCGTCGATCTGCATGAGATAGACCCGCCCGTCGCGCTTGGCCACCAGCTGTGCCGTGGCATATCGCATGCCCTCCACATTGACCGGCAGCACGCCAACAGCCCCCGCGGGAATGGTGATTGGCGGCAGCTGCACACGGCCCGCGCTCAACCTCACGTTGCGTTTGGCCGACAGCGACTGCAATCGCTCATAGTTGTTGAAGAAGATAAACGCCGCGTCGTCGTCGCCATTGCCTGCCGACCGGTAGCTCCATCGCAACGCCCGGTCGTCGCCTTTGCGCATCATGCCCGCCGATTCGTCGCCCGCACGGTAGGCATCGGGATAGTGGGTCTCCATCGGGGCGATGGTCTCGCCATAGTCGTGGAGCAACAGATGCAGCGGTCGCAGGCGGTAATACACCTCGCGCCGCTGTCCGAACTCGCCCAAGGGAGCCTGAAAATCGTAGGTCATCACCGGCATGTCGTTGTGATTGGTCGACGGCGTGCGCTGGTTTTCGTTGAGCGTTGTGAGTCTGCCCGCGGGGTTGGTGCCCCCGTGATACATGTAGTATCCCAAGAGGTTGCTGCCCGACCCGAGTTTCACCACGGCCATTGCCAACGCGTCGTCGGCATACATGTAGGGGCGGCGATGATAGGCTGTGGCCATGCCTCCGCCCAGCTCACAGGTGAAAAACGGATAGGTCTCCGGCCGGCCGGCGTCGGGTTGCGCGTCGGCCGTCGACTGCCGCGGCCGTGAGGCATCGTTGTATTGGATATAATCGGTGCCAATGCTCTTACTGTCGCGGTTGGGCTTGAAGAAGAACGCTTTCCAATAGTTGCCGACAGCGGGCTGTGTGCTGCGTTCCCAAAACCCGTCGGCATAGTCGCCGTAGAGCGGTATCATCTCGCCAAATGGCGTGGGCTTGCTCAGCTCGGGCCATCCCGTGCGGGTATAAAAAGGCAGGTCGAAGCCCGCCTTAAGGGCTATCTGCTTGAGCGCCATGAGGTAGTCGCCCGACCCGCGATACTCGTTGTCAAACTGGGCTGCCACCACCGGGCCGCCGTCTTTCCACTGAAGGCCCTGCACCTGCGTGAAGATTTGCCGGTAGAGCGTGGCGCACAGGTCGAGCCATCGGCTGTCGGTAGACCGCAGTTTCATGGGCTTGGTGCCGTCGGCCGATGTCATCGACCGCATGACAGCCCAGTCGGGCATGCCGCCATTGCGCACCTCGCCATGACAAAACGGGCCGAGCCTGAGCACCACCGGCATCTGCTCGGCCTTGCACACCTCGAGGAAGCGGCGCAGGTTACGCCGGCCGCTCCAGTCGAAGAGGCCCTCTTCTTCTTCGATATGGTTCCAAAACACGTAGGTGGCGATGATGGTCACACCCCCCTCTTTCATCTTGCGCACCTCGGCGGCCCACTCATCGGCCGGTATCCGACTGTAATGTACCTCGCCCATGACCGGCAGCACACGGTGCCCGTCGAGCATCAAGCTGCGCGAGTCCCATGTCACAGACACCTGCTGCGCGGACAGAGGCTGCGGGGAAAAAGCGGAAAGGGTGAGACAAGCCACGGCTACAAAAAGTTTCTTCATTGTCAAAAGTGATAGTTTGTTGATGGTGCAAAGATAACCATAAATTCGTTAGGCGACAATGGACCGGAACGGAATAAAGATGGATAAAATGGCGAAACTACTGCATAATTTGCTTGCATACAGCCCACACGAACAGGGATGGCGGGCCGGAGACCATGAAATGGACAGACAGGAAATTCATGATGAAATGATTTGAAAAGGGCTTTCATTTTGCCGGCA
>DBQL01000018.1:4261-19383 GCA_002305235.1 Prevotella sp. UBA1395
TTCGCCTCGCGATAACTATCCAATCGCGCAGCGATTGCTATCTTTTCGCGTGACGAAAGAGGCCCAATCACGACCCGTCGGCAATGGAAACGGGTGGCGATTGGGCCTCGAACGCGCGACGCGCAGATGGTTTGGGTCGAAAAAACAGGCCGCGGGTCATTGAAAACGGCTATTTCACGACATCATGAAAATTATCTTCAAGAAAAATGATGATGAATCATTTTTACAATGCTGCCATCTCATCCTACTTCGTGAAATGCAGCCTGAGGCTGTTGAGCACCACGCTGACGCTCGAGAATGCCATCAGGGCAGAGGCCCACATCGGCGTGAGCTGGAAGTCGATGTCGAACAGGTGGAGCACGCCCGCGGCCAACGGTATGCAGACAATGTTATAGATAAAGGCCCAGAAGAGGTTTTGCCCTATCATGTCTACGGTCTTGCCGCTGAGCCGAACCGCATCGGGAATGGCCCGCAGGTCATCGGTCATGAGCGTCACCTGTGCCACGTCCATCGCCACATCGGTGCCCTTGCCGATGGCAATGCTCACATCGGCCTGCGCCAAGGCCTGCGTGTCGTTCACGCCATCGCCAATCATCGCCACGCACTTGCCCTCGGCTTGCAACTGCCTCACGAGGTTTTCCTTGTCTGTGGGCAACACCTTGGAGCGATAATGGGCTATGCCCGCCTTGTCGGCCCAGTAGGCCACGGCCTCGTCTTTGTCACCACTCATCAGGTAGATGTCAATGCCGTGGCGGCGCAACGCCTCAACAGCCTCGCGGGCGTGGGGCTTCAACGTCTCGCGCTCTTCCAAGGGCAGCGCGTCGGCCTTGGTGAAATCGATGTTGGGATTGGGCACGGTCAGCGTGCCGGTCTTGTCGCTCACGAGCACGTCTATCTTGCGCAGGCGCTCCAATGCCGTGGCATCCTTGATGAGAACCTGTCGGCGGGCGGCCTTGCCAATGCCCACCACGAGGGCCGTGGGAGTGGCCAATCCCATCGCGCAGGGACATGCCACCACCAGCACCGCAACGGCGCTGAGCACCGCATGGGGCAGGTAGGCGCTGCCACCGATGAGCCACCATGCCAAGAAGGTAATCAGGGCGATGGCGGCCACCACCGGAACGAAATACATCACAACCCTGTCTACAATGCGCTGTACGGGGGCTTTGGAGCCTTGTGCCTCCTGAACCATACGGATGATATGTGCCAATGCCGTGTTCTCGCCAATCTCACGGGCTCTCATGCGAAACTTGCCCTGATTGGGAATGGTGCCGGCCAGCACACGCGAACCCACCCGCTTCTCGGCCGGGGTAGGCTCGCCGGTGATCATACTTTCATCGACGTAGGCCGCGTCGGCAGTCATAAACGATGTGGCCCACGTCACTTCGCCATCGACAGGAACCTTCTCTCCCGGCCGCACCTCGATGATGTCGCCCACCTCGATGGTGGAGATGGGCACCTCGAGAATGGTCTCCTCAAGTCTCTCTTCAACAGAAGCGGAAGCCTCCGGCGCACC
Organism: Prevotella sp. UBA1395; assembly: GCA_002305235.1. Taxonomy (GTDB): domain Bacteria; phylum Bacteroidota; class Bacteroidia; order Bacteroidales; family Bacteroidaceae; genus Prevotella. The sequence goes on from DBQL01000018.1 coordinate 5,778, forward strand.
GGAGGGGATGGCAGATGGTTGTGACGACAGGGCTGAAAGATGGTCTTTCGGTGCCTCTGCCGTTTGCGTCACTCTCCCATCGGAGGGGGTAGGAGTGGCCGGAACCGGCCTCTCGACAACTCTCGCCGTCTTGGGTGCCATGCCCATGAGCTGCCTGATGGAACTCGTGGTGCTATCCTTGGCTCGCTCTTCCAACAGTCGGCCGGTGAGAACGAAGGTGATGATCATCACGCTCGCGTCGAAATAGGTATGCCACTCTATGCCGCGACTGCCCCATACGGCGTCTCCCCAGAAGGTGTTGAACGCGCTGAAGAGGAACGCGATGGCCGTGGAAAGGGCCACAAGGCTGTCCATGCCGGTCGAGAAATGGCGCAGCTGGCGGACTGCCGTGATGTAGAACGCCCTACCGCAATACAGCAGATTGACCGCGGCCAACAACAGAGCGACCTGATTGGAGATGTCGCGACCGCCCAAAGGAAGCCACCCCATAGACACGCTCATCACCGCAACGGAGAGTATCCACGACAGGATGGTCTTGCGCCTCAGCAGGGTAAACTCCCGCCGTTGAATCTCCTCGACCGAGGTATCCTTGTCGATGATGAGGTCATAGCCTATGGAGTTGACCTCTTGCTTCATCGTCTCGAGCGAGATTTCCTCCGGATCGAAGTCGACAGTGACACTTCGTCCGGGCAGGCTCACGGCAGCATGGGCTATGCCCGAGAGCGCGTTCAGCTTACGCTCGATATTGGCCGAGCAGGCCGCGCAGGCCATGCCGACCACCGGAATGATTTGTTTCATGGGGCGACAGGATTAAAGGGTCATCTCATATCGTCCCGAGTCAGCGACCGCCGACCGCATCTCGGCCGGAGAAACGGCATCGGCATCATATTCCACCGTGACGCTCTTTTGAGCCAAGCTCACCTCGGCGCGGGTCACACCACGCAGAGACGTGAGGGCGTTCTCGACGTTGGCCTTGCAATGTTCACACTTCATTCCAGTTACTTCAAATGTCTTGGTTTCCATCTTGATATTTATTTTAAATGTCGACAGATTACTGTCGGTAGCGCCAATATACGATTGACCCTGCAAAGGTAGCGCCTTTGCAGGGTCGATGTGTTACGGAATTATGGATGTATGTTACAAGTTTATTGCCGGGTGTGTGACGGGAAACCTGTCGGGGTTGGTCATGTCGGCGACTTCCCGCCACTTCTGTCGGAAGACCGGATGATGGGTATTCTCTTGCCCAAGCCATTCTGACGCCTGCCCGACTCATCGCAACTTATATGGCAGAAACAGCCTTACACGCCGATTTCTGTTTCCACTCGCCATGCCTAAAGACTGTCGAGCTGTCTTCGTACGGGCTTTTTCATGGCCTTAAACTCAGATGGTTTCATGCCCGTGACACTCTTAAACTGGGTGGAGAGATAGGCCACACTGGAGTAATTCATGCTCATGGCAATCTCGGTGAGCGTCATCTCGTCGTAGGTCAACAGTTCTTTCACCCGCTCGATGCGCAGTTCTATGTAGTAGCGCTCGATGGTTTTGCCCTCCGTTTCGGAAAAGACTTTCGACAATCCGCTATAATCTTGATGCAGCGTTTGGGCGAGATAGTCGCTGATATTGACCGCCGACCGGTTGTCATGATAATGCACCAGCTTCACGAGTGCACTCTTGATCATGTCGATGGTCTGCCGTTTCCGGTCGTCGAGCAGCTCGAAGCCGAGGTCGTCCAAGCGTTGGCGGAGTTGCGTGCGCTGCTCATCGGTGATGTCGCCATCGACGATTACCTCGCCCAAGTCGACGTTGACGGGGATAAGCCCCACCGTTTTCAGGGTCTGCCCGACCGCCATTCGACAGCGGTCACAGACCATATTCTTGATGTATAACTTTGTCATCATATCTCGATTGATGGTGAATGGTCTGCCGAGGAAATCTTCACGGCCTGTTGTTCGCGTGCGAATTCCTTGAACGTATAGGTCATAATGGGTATGGTGAAGGCAAAGGTGAGGATGTCACTCACGGCCTGACACATCTCCACGCCTTGCAAACCAAACCATGACGGCAGCAGCAGGATGAGCGGAATGAAAAACAATCCCTGTCGCGATGCTGCCAAAAAGTTGGCCCGCCAAGGCTTGCGGCAGGTCTGCGCAAGCATGTTGCCGGCAATGACAAAGGCCGTTAGGGGGTAGGTGCACAACTGCCAGCGAAGCGCTGCAACCCCCACGGCAATCACATCGGGATCGTTTCGGAACACGCCGATGAGCTTACCGCTGAAAATCCAACCCATGATGGCACAGACTATCAGGAACAATGTACCCATCCTGACGGTGAACCGATAGGCCGATTTCAGCCTATCGTACATGCCGGCACCGTAGCAAAAGCCGCAAACAGGCTGAAAACCCTGCCCCAATCCGATAACAACGGCCAATACCAACATGGAGATCCGGCTCACGATGCTCATGCCGGCAATGGCCGAATCGCCGTAAACGCCGGCCGCAACATTGAGTGACATGGTGGCGAGACTGGCCAAACCCTGTCGTGACAACGACGGACTGCCTCCGTAAAAGATCTCTTTGAACTGTGCCCATGAGACGGAAAAATGACGGAAACGAATAGCGATGTTCTCGCCTTGGCGCGACATATACAGCAGGATAAAGAACGAGACCGCCTGCCCGATGACCGTTGCCCATGCCGCTCCGGATAGTCCCCAGCCCATTCCGAAGATGAGAATGGGATCGAGCACGATATTGAGCAGGGCACCGGTCACCGTTCCATACATGGCCAAAGCGGCGTTGCCCTGCAGCCTCATCTGATTGTTCAGCGTCAGAGAAGAGGTGAGAAAAGGTGCGCCGAGCAGCACGACGCCCATGTATTCCAGCGTATAGGGCAATACAGTGGGCGTGCTGCCCAAGAGTTTGGACAGTGGAGTGAGGAATATCTCACCCAAGACGAGGATCAACAAGCCTGCGGCGAACGACTGAAAGAATCCCGACGAGGCCATTTTCTCGGCATTGTCGCGCCGCCGTGCGCCCAGTTCGCGAGAGATATAATTGCCCGATCCATGTCCGAAGAAGAAACCCACGGCCTGCACGAAGAACATCATCGAGAACACAACCCCCACCGCTGCCGTAGCCTGTGTGTCGATACGGCCCACGAAAAAGGTGTCGGCGAGATTGTAAATGCTCGTCACAAGCATCGAAATCACCGTAGGGACGGCCATCGTGAAAATCACCTTGGGGATGGGAGCCTGTGTCAAATATGTATAGTTGTCTGTCTGACCGTGCATGGATGCAATTTTTTTCTATCGTGCAAAGATAGCAAATCGCGGTGACACTGAACCCGTCTTTACCTTTTTTTACCTTTCAAGAAAATGGGCGATCGTGCCCGCATGGGGCAACAAAAAAATGCCGAGGCATACGGAGATGCTTCGGCAGAAGATGATTTTCTGATTTTATACGGTCGCACAAACGGCGGTATGCCGGCGGCTCAACGCTGTTCCAAGAGAATCTGCACGATGCGCTCGGCCGACCGTCCGTCCCATCTGTCGGGCAGATTACCGCTCTTCCATTGTCCCGAGACCATATTCCGGAACTCCTCGCCCAGTTGTTCGGCATCCTCACCCACCAGTATGTTGGTGCCCACCTTGACCGTTTCCTCGTGCTCGGTATAGCTGTTGAGCGTGATACACGGCACCTGATTGAACGTCGCCTCCTCGGCCACATTACCCGAATCGGTAATGATGCCGGCGGCATGTGCGGTGAGATACGAGAACTCGAGATAGGGCATCGGGTCGACCAAGGTCAATGCGGGAGTCTCCATAAGCCCCTGACACTCTTCCACGACACTCTTGGCCAGTCCCCGCAGGGGTGCGACGATGGGCATGCCGTTGTTGTTTCGGGCCACCGACTCCAGCATTTGCCCGAGGTTTTCCTTGTTCTCGATGAGTGCTTTGCGATTGAGCGTGAACACCACGTACCGCTTTTCCTCCAACCCCAACGCATCGAAGACCGCGGGACGCACCAACCGATTGCGGTTGAAACGCAGGTTGTCGATGAGCACATTGCCCACCATATAAACCTTGGAAAGCTCCGCACCCTCGCGGTTGGCTATGGAGTTGTTGCTCATTCCGGCAGTGAACAGGATGTCTGACAGGCCGTCGATGACCAACCGGTTGATCTCTTTCGGCATGCGGATGTCGAACGATCGCGTGCCGGCCGCCAAGTGGACGAGCCGCAACCCCTGCTTCTTGGTGACGATGGCCGTGGCCATTGTCGATGCCAAGTCGTCTACCACAATGACCGTGTCGGTGGGATTCTGTCGCAGATAGTTCTCGAAAGCCGACATGACCTGCCCGGTCAGTTCGTTGAGATTGACACAGGTCACGCCGAGACACACATCGGGACGCCGTACCTGCAAATCGTCGAACAACCCGTTTTCGAGTGTCGGATCATCCTCCGCACCGGTGAAAACCAGTTTGAAATCCACGTTCTTACCTTGCCCTTGGGCAGCCTCTATGGCTCTGATGACCGGCGCCACCTTGATGAAATTGGGTCGTGCGCCACAAACAATGCATATATTCATTATCAATATCCTATTTTAGCGCAAAAGTAATCATTTTTTAGGGGCGGAACAAACATTGCGCGATCATTTTGCCAATAACTTGTGCACCACCCCCTCAAATTACTGCTTGAAAAGCTCCTTGATGCCTCCGAGACTGCCCATGATGTTGGTAGCCTCGTAGGGCAGGAACACGGTTTTGTTCTGATCGCCTGTGGCAAGCTCCTGCATCATCTGTATATACTTCTGCGCCAAGAGGTAGTTGGCGGGATTGGTCGATTGTCCCACAGCCTCCGTGATCTTCTCTATGGCGATGGCTTCGGCCTCGGCCTTGCGGATACGGGCCTGCGCTTCGCCCTCGGCACGCAGTATGGCCTGCTGCTTGTCGGCCTCGGCGCGGTTGATAGTGGCCGTCTTCTCACCCTCCGACTGGAGGATCTTGGCCTGCTTGTTACCCTCCGAGGTGAGGATTGTGGCACGTTTGTCGCGCTCGGCCTGCATCTGTTTTTCCATAGCCTGCAGCACGCTCTGTGGCGGAATGATGTCTTGCAGCTCCACGCGGTTTACCTTGATGCCCCACTTGTTGGTGGCATCGTCGAGCACACCACGCAGTCGGGTGTTGATGATGTCGCGCGAGGTGAGCGTCTGGTCAAGCTCCATCTCGCCGATGATGTTACGCAGTGTGGTCTGCGTGAGCTTCTCGATGGCGTTGGGCAGGTTGTTGATTTCATACACAGCCTTGAACGGATCGACAATCTGGAAATAGAGCAGCGCGTTGATCTGCATCTGGATGTTATCCTTGGTAATCACGTTTTGCTTGTCGAAATCGTATACCTGCTCGCGCAAGTCGATCACACTGCTGTAGATATACCGTCCCCGTGTCATGGTCACCACGGTCTTAGCGCGGTCGATGAAGGGGATGATGATGTTGATGCCGGGCTTGAGCGTGGCGTAATACTTGCCGAGCCGTTCCACGATCATGGTCTCACTCTGGGAGATAATCACGAGTGCCATCTTCACAAAGACGAGCACGAGGACCACAAGTCCTATCAATACGTATGTTCCAATCATAATAATATAGGTGTTGTTAAAGTTTCTCCACGGTAACGATGATGCTCTCTCGTGCCACCACCCTCACTTTCGCGCCCTTGTCCAACGGTTCACTGCCGGCGATGACGGCCTTCCATTCGTCGCCGTCTATCCGCACATAGCCCGCCCCCTGCGGCGTGATAGGCTCTACGACCACCCCCTCACGCCCGATGAGTGCGTCGGCGTTGCTCGCCCGTCCCGCATCTTCGCGATGAAGATACTTGTATACGAACGGGCGCACGCCGTACACGCTGACGGCCGAGAACGCGGCAAACACCAGCACCTGAACCCACAACGGCAGCCCCAAAAGCGAGGCCACCACGGCACAGGCCGCGCCAATGGCAAAACAGATAAGGTAAAACGTGCCCGAGGATACCTCGAGTATGAGGGCCAGCACGCTGACGAGCGTCCACAGCAACCATAGGTTTTCTTTCAGATAGTCTATCATATTCAACAGGATTAGTGCTTGGGATTACTTGCGTAAAGATAGGTGTTTTTTCTCAAAAAAACAACTTTTCGGATATGAAAATTCGCAAATACGACACATTTCTATGTCGGCGCGCGCCACGACCGACCATCATTGCCGAAAATAACGAGAGATGATCGCGCAGACAGGAAATTATCGATGAAATATATTGAACCGTCGTTTTCATTTGCTCAAAATCGGGAATCGCACGCCTTCGCGTGTCTCCAAGGGTGAAAAATTCGTGTTTTACAATTTGCTGATTATCAATGTTTTGCAATTTGTATATAAAAACGGCTTTGCGAAAGCTATCTTATCGTGACGCGAATACTATCTAATCGCGACACGAAAAGGGCCTTATCGACTCGCGAAAGAGCCTTGATGGGAACGCGAAAAAAGCCTTTTCGCGACGACAAACGCCCCAAACACGTGAAAAACCGAACCGAAAACGCCTCAGGAAATCATTTTCGGGGCGACGGGGGAAATATCGGACAAAAAAATGTTTTGACCTTATATTGACAACCATCGCGTGCGCATGGCTCCGCACACACCACTTTTTATTCGTTTCGACACGCCCCAAGGTACGGGCCTTGACGACGTATGCTCACGCCGGCGATGCTCGCAAACGGGGAGATGCGCAAAAAAAATGGCAAAACCCCGAAGAGGTTCTGCTATGCAAACAATGTGTTCCAAGGGTGACGGAGGGCTGCCGGGACTCTCGCCGGCAACCCCGACAGGCCTCCGGCCAACAGCTATCTCCTTGTTGTGGTGGTCTTTTTCTTGGTGGTCGTGGTCTTCTTGGCCGTGGTGGTCGAGCGTGTTGTCACCGCAGGCTTGGCGGCCTCGTAATACTTCAATGCCTCGGGCATCTGCTTTTGAAGGGCGGCAATGCGCTTGGCATCGCTCGGATGCGAGCTGAGAATGTCGCTCGTGCTCTGCTTTCCGGCCGACATGCGTTGCCAGAACGGAATGGCGGCCTGCGGGTCGTAGCCTGCCATCGCGGCGAAAATCAGTCCGATGTGGTCAGCCTCGGTCTCGTTGTCGCGACTGTATTTCAGGTTGGCGAACGAGAAACCCTGCTGGGCCACCGTAGCGGCAAGGTCGCCCACTCCGCTCCCCACCGCACTATTGAGCACGCTGCCGAGTATCTGCGTGCCATATTGCTGGCGTATCTGCTTGGACATTTGCTCTGCCGAATGCTTGGCTACGGCATGCGCAATCTCGTGGCCGAGAACGATGGCGAGCGACGCCTCGTCTTGCGTGTAAGGCAAAATGCCCTCGTAAACCACAATCTTACCGCCGGGCATACAGAAGGCGTTGGCCTCGTCGCTCTTGACAAGATTGAACTCCCACGCGAAATTCTGCACCTCGGCGGCGGCGCCATTGGCCTTGAGATAGGTCTCTACGGCCGTGGCCAACTTCTGCCCCACGCGTTTCACCATCGCCGTGTTGGTCGTGTTGGTAGAGAGCGTGGCCTTTTGCATGATCTCGCTATACTGCTGGTTGCTCAGGCTCAACACCTGTGCGTCACTTACCAAGAGGGTGTGTTTGCGGCCGCTGATGGGCACGGTCGAAGTGGTGCCACAGGCCGACATCAATACCGATGCCACCGCGGTCAAGACGAATAACTTAATTTTTCTCATGTGATATGTAAATCGTTACTTGATGATTTTTTTGCAAAGTTATAGAATATAGACTACATGGCGACACGAAACGTAACACTTTTTTTAAGATATGACGATTTTTTTCGTCGAGACTGTTGCCAACTCTATACCATATTAATATAGTGGTATGTCACGATGATACAGATTAACAAATTAAAACAAAGATTCTTGTTAAACCGAAAATAATTTTGTACTTTTGCTTTCAAATCGAAAACTAAAAAGCCAAGGAATGAAAGTATCTTTGTTGCAAACCGACATCGTATGGGCTGACGTGAACCAAAACATCGCCAACGCCACACGGCTGCTCGACGAGAACGCCGGTGCCGACCTCTATGTGTTGCCCGAAATGTTCTCCACAGGTTTCGCCACGGAGCCGCGAGGCATTGCCGAGAGCGACAAAAGGTCGCTCGAATGGATGAAAAACGAGGCCCGAAGCCGGCAGTGTGCCATCTGCGGAAGCGTGGCGACAGAAGACGGAGGCCGATTCTACAATCGTTTTTACTTTGTGTTTCCCGACGGCACCGAGCAGCATTACGACAAGCATCACCTCTTCACTTACAGTGGCGAGCACCATCGGTTCACCGCCGGCGACGAGCGGGTGGTGGTGAATTATGCCGGATTCAGGATTCTGCTGCAAGTGTGCTACGACCTCCGGTTTCCGGTTTTCAGCCGCAACAAGGCCGACTACGACATGGCCATCTATGTCGCCAGCTGGCCCACGGTGCGCCTGCACGCATGGACCACGCTGCTCCATGCGCGTGCCATCGAGAACCAATGCTACGTAATAGGTGTGGACCGAACGGGCAACGACCCGGCATGCAGCTACAGCGGGGGCAGCGAGATTATCGATCCTTACGGACATACCATCGTGGCCTGCGAGCGTGACAAGGTGGATGTGGCCACGGCTGACATAGAGATGAAGCCCTTGGAAGACTTCCGCAAGAAGTTTCCGGTGCTCGGCGATGCCGACAACTACATGCTCACCAAATAGGATGACGGCCTGCGACCGGGACATCCGTTTCTCAGCAAATACATTAAAAAACATATCATGACAGAAAAGAAACTATTGCTCGGCGACGAAGCCATAGCCCTCGGCGCGCTCCATGCGGGCCTTTCGGGGGTCTATGCCTATCCGGGCACTCCCTCAACGGAGATTACCGAGTACATCCAAGGCCATCCGATTACCCGCGAGCGAGCCATTCACAGCCGTTGGTGCAGCAACGAGAAAACGGCGATGGAGGCCGCTTTGGGCATGTCGTATGCCGGAAAACGGGCATTGGTGTGTATGAAACATGTGGGACTGAATGTCTGCGCGGATGCCTTTGTCAATTCGGCCATCACCGGAGTGAACGGCGGACTGGCCGTGCTCGTGGCCGACGACCCGTCGATGCACAGTTCGCAAAACGAGCAAGACAGCAGGTTTTATGGCAAGTTTGCCATGATTCCCATCTTCGAGCCGAGCAACCAACAGGAGTGTTATGACGTGATGGACGAGGCGTTCAAGACCTCGGAGAAACTCCGGCTGCCCGTACTTGTCAGGGTGGTGACGCGGCTCGCGCACTCGAGGGCATCGGTATCGATCGGCCGGAACGTCACGGAGCCAAACCCGCTGAGCCCCGACAACGGCAAGCACTGGATTCTCTTGCCGGCCATCGCGCGCAGAAACTATGACGGTCTCATCGACAAACAGGCCGACATGGAACTGATGGCCGAGCAATCGAAATACTCCAGACTGGAGGTATTGGACGGCAATGGACTGGGCATCATTGCCTGTGGCATTGCCTACAACTATGTGAAGGAGAACCGGCCGCAAGGCGTTTCGGCCATCCTCAAGCTGAACCAGTATCCCCTGCCCAAGACTCTCGTGGAGCAATTGGCAGCCATGAGCGACCGCATTCTTGTGGCCGAAGACGGACAACCATTTGTGGAAGAGAGTCTTCGCGCACTGCTCGGCAAGGACTATCAAGTGAAAGGACGACTCACCGGCGACCTGCCGCGCACCGGAGAACTGACCCCCGACACGGTGGGTAAGGCTCTCGGCAAGGACGACGGCACGCCGTTCGAACCGATAGACGATGTGGTGGGACGCCCGCCGGCACTCTGTCAGGGTTGCGGCCACCGCGATGTGTACAACGCGCTCAATGAGGTGGCGGCCGGATACGAGGGCGCACGCATCTTCGGAGACATCGGATGCTATACCCTCGGCGCACTGCCTCCATTCCAGTCTATTGCCAGTTGTGTGGACATGGGGGCCAGCATCACGATGGCCAAGGGCGCAGCCGACGCCGGAGTGTTCCCCGCCATCGCCGTGATAGGTGACTCCACGTTCACCCATAGCGGCATGACCGGACTCTTGGATGCCGTGAACGACAAGGCAGACATCACCGTCATCATCTCTGACAACCTCACCACGGCCATGACCGGCGGGCAGGATTCGGCCGGGACAAACAAGTTTGAGTCTATCTGTCTCGGCCTCGGCGTCGAGCCGGAGCACGTGCGCGTGGTGGTGCCCTTGGCCAAGAACATGCCCGAGATCACGAGGGTAATCCGTGAAGAGATAGAGTATCATGGCGTGAGCGTCATCATCCCGCGACGTGAATGCGTGCAGACACTCGGACGAAAATTACGTAAGCAGAAAGCCCAAAAGAAATGAAAAAGAACATCATATTAGCCGGTGTGGGCGGGCAAGGCATCCTTTCCATCGCCACCGTCATCGGTGAGGCTGCCACAACAGCCAACCTTTACCTCAAACAAGCAGAGGTACACGGCATGAGTCAGCGCGGAGGCGACGTGCAAAGCAACCTGCGCCTCAGCACCGAAGAGATTTTCAGCGACCTCATCCCCAAAGGGCAGGCCGATATTATCATCGCTATGGAGCCGATGGAAGCTCTGCGATATGTGCCCTATCTCAATGAAGACGGATGGGTTATCACATCATCGGAGCCGTTTGTCAATATTCCCAACTATCCCGATTTCGACCGGGTGACCGAGGATTTGAAGCGGCTGCCCCGCGTGAAATCACTGCCCATAGACAGCCTTGCCAAAGAAATCCATGCGCCCAAGAGTGCCAACATGATTCTCTTGGGAATGGCGGCAGAGGCCATCGGCATCGTTTCTGCCACGCAGTTACGTGAGGCTATCGGTCGAATCTTTGCACGGAAGGGCGAGCAGGTGGTAGCCGACAATCATAAAGCGTTTGACCTTGGACTGACCGAAAAATGAAGATATTCAGCGAACAACTTGTCAATGAGGCGTGCGAGAAGTCGCACGTGGCCGACCTTTCGCATGCCACCATCGGCGAAACGCTGCTCGTGGCTCAGTATTTGGAAAAAAAGACCGGCATCCCTTTCGTCAGGATGGATCAGGGATCGCCCGGCCTTCCCGTCAACAAATGGGGTGTGGAGGCTGAGAAAAAAGCCTTGGACCGAGGGGTCGGAAGCCAGTATCCTGCCGCCGCGGGCGTGAAAGAACTGAAAGACGCAGCCCATGAGTTTGTCAGAGCATTTATCAATATTGATGTGAGTGCACGGTCGTGCGTGCCCACAACAGGTAGCGTGGCCGGAAGTTTCGGGTCGTTTATCGCCACCACACAGCGCATCCCGGGCAAAGACAAGGTGCTCTTCATCGACCCGGGATTCCCCATCCAGAAGTCACAGCTGCGTGTATTGGGTATCGAATGGAAGGAATTCGACATCTATCCCTATCGTGGAGACAAACTCAAAGCTCAGTTGGAGGAGCTGCTTAAGGATGGCGACGTGGCTGCAATCGTATATTCCAATCCCAACAATCCGGCGTGGATATGCTTGGAAGAGAGCGAACTGCAGGTCATCGGAGAACTCGCCACGAAGTATGACGCGGTGGTATTGGAAGACCTCGCTTACTTCTGCATGGACTATCGGCGTGACCTCGGGCATCCCTACGAACCGCCGTTTGTGCCCACCGTGGCCCGTTACACCGACCGATACATCCTCATGCTCTCGTCGAGCAAGATCTTCAGCTATGCCGGACAGCGCATGGCATTGGTATGTATCAGCGACAATCTCTACGACACTTACTATCCCGCGCTCGCCGAACGTTATCATGACGCCGGCGTTTTCGGCAGTACCTTCGTGGCCGAAATACTCTATATGATCACCAGTGGCTGCACGGCCTCCACACAATATGGCTATGCCGAGATGCTCAAAATGAGCTATGAGGGCAAGATCAACTTTGTGGAGGACACCCGGGAATATGAGCGACGTGCCAATAAGATGAAGGAAATCTTCTGTCGTCACGGCTTCTCGGTGGTCTATGACCGTGATGTTACCGACACGGTGGGCGACGGATTCTTCTTCACTTTGGGCTTCCCCGGCATGAGCGGAGGCCAACTGGCCAAGGAACTGATGCACTATGGCGTGAGCAGCATATCGCTCGACACCACCGGAAGTCATCAAGAGGGCATCCGGGCATGCACTAGTCGGATGCGCGACGAGCTGTATCCTGTACTCGACGAGCGCATGCAGATGTTCCAAGACGACCATCCTGCCCCCTGAACACCACTCCCCCTGCCCATCGCCCAAACTACATGCCAACTTCGGCACGGCCCCTGCCCTGCACCGGCATAGCCTCTTTCCGGCACCGGCATAGCCTCCACTTGGGCTCAATGGCCGGTTTTAGCAAGCTCGATAGCCGGTTTTAGCAGTCTCAATGGCAGGTTTGGTGGGATGCTGCTCGGCAGCATCCTCCCTCACCTCCGGCATCAGCCATCTCTTATCCCGGCAGCAGCCCCCCACCAATCCACCCTCATTTCTATCATCAGCATGAACTACTCTCCCTATTTTAACCCCGATATAGAGACGCTTTCCCGTCCCGAAATCGAAGCCTTGCAGTTGGAGCGGCTCAAGAAAACCGTAGCCCACTGCATGATTTCCCCATTTTATCAACAACGCTTTACAGCCGCCAAGCTCAAGCCCGAAGACATCAAGACGCTCGAAGACCTGCGCCGAATACCTTTCACCACCAAGCAAGACCTGCGCGACACCTACCCTTTCGGCATCGCTTCCGTACCGCTTAGGGAATGCGTAAGGCTTCATTCCTCCAGCGGAACGACCGGAAATCCCACCGTCATCCTGCATACCCGCCGCGACCTTGAGCAGTGGGCCAACGCCGTGGCACGCTGTCTTTGGATGGTAGGAGCACGCCCCGAGGATGTCTTTCAGAACACATCGGGCTACGGAATGTTTACCGGCGGACTGGGGTTCCAATATGGTGCCGAGACCTTAGGCATGCTCACGGTGCCCGCCGCCGCAGGAAACACCAAGCGACAAATCAAATTTATGACCGACTTTGGCACCACCGTGGTGCATGCAATACCCAGCTATGCCACGCGCATCTATGAGGTGATGCAGCAGGAAGGCATTGATCCCCGACGCGACACGAAGCTCAAAATTCTCGCCATCGGGGCCGAACCTCATAGCGACGAGCAGCGTAAGCGCATCGAGGAGATGCTCGGTGTGAAAGCCTACAACTCCTTCGGCATGTCGGAGATGTGCGGCCCGGGCGTAGCATTCGAATGTCAGGAGCAGAACGGCATGCACATTTGGGAGGACTATTACATCGTGGAGATCATCAATCCCGACACTCTTGAACCTGTGCCCGACGGCGAGATGGGCGAGCTGGTGCTTACCACTCTGAACCGTGAGGCCATGCCGTTATTGCGCTATCGCACCCGCGACCTCACCCGAATCCTGCCCGGAGAGTGTCCGTGCGGGCGTCATCACCGTCGTATAGACCGCATGCGCGGCCGGTCAGACGATATGATTGTGCTCAAGGGCGTGAACATATTCCCCATCCA
>DBQL01000018.1:19476-24255 GCA_002305235.1 Prevotella sp. UBA1395
CGTGCCTTGCACGACGAGATACTCCTTACACCCCACGTGAAGCTACTGCCCGCCGGCACATTGCCACAGAGTGAGGGCAAGGCCATACGTGTCTTGGACCGCCGTGCATTCCTCTCTGACAGGCATTGACGCACTTTCCAACATCCCCGAAACATCAAACCCATCAACAATGATACACCAACTGTCTATTTTTATACAAAACAAGGCCGGCACTTTGGAAAAAGTGCTCCGACTGTTCAAGCACTCACAGATTCAGATCATCACCACCACGCTGGCCGACACCCAAGACTTCGGTATCTTCAGAGTAATCTGTACAGAGCCTGAGCGGGCGTTTCTCGTGCTCAAGGAGGCCGGCATCACCGCCACACTGACACAGGTACAGGCCATCAGCTTGGTCAACACGCCCGGCCAGGCCGCCGATGCCTTGGAGATTTTTGCCGCCGACGGCATCGAGATCAACTATCTATACTCGTTTCTCCTGCAAGACAAGGGTGTGCTGATCTTCAAGACTGACCACAAGGAACGGGCCGAACAAATCATCGCAGCGCATCATCTGACCACCTTAGACGACTGCGATCTCATCAAACTGGCACAATGATGGACTTGCAAGAATACTTTGCTCACGACCACTTTGCCAACCATGTGGGGGCTCGGTTACTGGAGATTTCGGAGGGGATGGCTAAGGCAGAGATGACCGTGGAGCAACATCACCTCAATGCTTACGGCGTTTGTCAGGGCGGCGTGCTGTTCACCTTGTGCGACCTTACCTTTGCCGCGGCGGTCAACAGTCATGGCATCAGCACGCTCACCACGGGCGCAAACATCACCTACGTGAACCCCTCACACCTCGGAGACCATCTCTTTGCCGAGGCCCACGAGGTGGTGAACCACCGCCGCATGCCCTTTGCCGAGGTGCGCATCACCAATCAAGACGGCCTGATCATTGCCATCTTCACGGCGAGCGGTTACCGCAAGAACACCACACTCAGCATGGAACCGAAGCCCCACGAATGATCGCGGGTGGCCGGAGAAGCCTCACCGCACATCCCGAAACACCACATCTGCAACGCCAAAAAGCCAATACACTGCCGGATGGAGAAATCCATCAGCAGTGTATTGGCTTTTGTTCTTTCGCATGGCGAGGGCTTATGCCATGTCGAGATATTGCTGCACCTTGTCCATAAACTCCCCAAGGTTGGCCCCATCGACAAAGCAATGATCTACATAAACGCCAATAGGCATCACCCATCTCCCCTCACGCCTGACAGCTTTACCCACGTTCATCAGCGGCCAGTCGCTGCCAAGGCCGGGCTTATGGAATGTATAGGTCATGCTTGAGAAATAGAGTTTGGGCGTGGCAGAGATGTTGACCACTCCCGTTTGCCCGCTCTCTATCAGTTCACGGTTCACTCCGTATGGGTCGCCTTGCTCGGGAATATTGGCCGAGATGTCACTCACCTTGGCATAAAATGTCTCATAGTCTTCGATGAAGGGAATGAGGACGGTGTAAAACGTACCACCCTTGACAGCCAAAGGCACCGTTGCCCCGATGCTGTCAAACCAGCACACACCGTCGCCATCGGGCCTGTATCCCAGTTCACGCACCTCGTTGGCCGCTCTGAGCAGGGCGTAAAGATACTTGATGAAGAACGAAGTATGGTTGCGTTTGCTCTGTTCCAAGGCCTTGGTGCAGTCTACCTCCGATGTGATGCTGTACCAGCTGTTAGCAAACTCCTTCATAAACCGCCAATTGTCACGGCGCTCCCACGTCTCGATGTCTACCTGATGTTTCATTGTCTTGTGCTGTTATTTCAAAAAATCAAATCCGAAATGCATGATATCCACTGCTACATGGCTGAATAACCTTTGGCATATTATCATGGAAACAAACCTTAATATTCTCGTCTGCCTTTATCACTTCCCCCTCAGCCACAGCCATTACCGCTGCAGAGTGATACCCATCAGTCCGATGACCACGTCGTTGGCGACGGTCTCCACGGTAATGGATTTCAACCGTTTGCGGGGATTGAGGGGGATGTCCAAGAGTTGCGCGGCACCCCCGGGAATGGTGAGCACGGGCTTTTTGTGGTCGGGAAGGTCAGACGAGCGTTGCCCCACGCCCCCCTGTGCTGCCCTTGTGAGCGTGCGGCTCACCGCTGCAGTCTTCAATGCCACACGATAAGGGCGCGGCGCGGGCAGCCGGAAGGCCAGTCCGTCGTCGTCAAAATCCTGCTCGATGGGACACCAGTTGTCGGGGCTGCGCAGCTCCACGCTGTCACTACTGCCATCCGAATAGGTGACGCGCACCACGCCATTGGTGACGCCATACTGCATGGGATTGGTCGACCCGGCCATCATCAGATAGGCGTGCGAGGCCTTTCCACCCAGCGGGATGGTCACCGCCGTGGGGTAATTGTCCCACAGCGAGGTATAGACAATGTTCCGCCCCGACTGCGGTGTACGCCATGTCACACCGGCCGCCGTGAACATCCCGCCTGTCGCCGCGGCGCGCAGGCCGCTGTCGTCGATCTCGGCCGTGCGCTGTGTGGCACACCAATCGCCGATGCCCTGTGTGGGCAGCGAGAGCGTGGTGTAAGGCGGGCGGGGTGAGAGATACTTGTTTTGGAAGATGTCTGTCACCCGGGCGTTGAACCACCGGCTCATATCCACCGTGCGGCACCGTTGCGACCGTACGTCGTCGAAGGCCGTACCCACGGCCTCTGGAAGCGGCTCCGGGCGGTCGGCAACCTCGGCGGCGACCCCGGTCGCTGTCGGTGCCTCGATGGTCTGCACGCTATCGGCGGTGCCCACAAAGTCCTTGTATCGCCCTTCGCCAAGGTTTTGGCGCAGCACAATCTGCAGAGGGCGTGCGAATCGCTGCGTGACGTGGTACACATCCTTGCCGTCGCGCCGTTCAAACCGATAGTCCATATAGGGTGTGTGGATACTCGCCGAATCCCATGCGGCGGGAAATCCCGGTCGGATGACACAACGGCCGTCGAGGGCTTGGGGCGTGATGCCGAAAAGCCCTTGTACCAACGCGCGCGAGGAGATACCCGTCACGTCGGAGAAATCGCGATAGCCCTCGCCCGTGTTGCGGTCTAATGCCGAGAGCTGCCCGAAGTTTCCGGGACTGCATCCGGCGTACATGAAGTCGATGACGTTGCTCTTAAGCAGTCGCGAGCCCGTTTCGGGACGCCCCGCGAGATAGTAGGCCAAGGCCGTGTGCATCACCTCGGCCATCGCCACATTGTTCAGGCTCCACTCGTAAGGCCCCCAGTCGGATGTGGAAACGGTGGCATACCGCTCGCCGTCGAAGGTGAACGGGATATGCGGAATCATGCGGTCTACATATCGCATGGCCCGGAAGGCCTGCCCGTCGTCGGCCGACCCGCAGTCGATGGGGGTATATATCGACCACAGGGCGGCGTCTTTGTGCACCATGCGATGGCCCATGAGGTCTTGAAACTCTGCCCAATGCCCCTCGTGGGGCAGCCACAGCCGACTGTTCATCGCCCTCAATATCGCCTCGGCCTCGGCACGATAGGCCGACCCATCCTCGCCGATCAGCTCGGCAAGGCGTGCGGCAAGCAGGTTGCCCCGATAGTTATAGGCCGAGGAATGGGTGCCCGCCCCACCGTTATATTGCAGCGCGTCGCTCGCCCAGATGCAGCAATAGGCATCGTAAAGATGGTCGTTATCGGGATCCCACGCGCGCTTCTCCCATGCGAGATGACCGGTGATTACCGGCCACAAGGCCCGGATGAGTGCCGTGTCGGCATCAAACTGGAAATGCCACAACAGCTCATCGATGAACACGAGGTTCATGTCATAGTGATGAAACTTGCGGTTGTCGTTCGGACTGCGACAGATATATCCGTCGCTATACATCGGCGTGCCCCATTCGTAGGCTCCTCGGGCAAGGTTGTTTTTCTCATCCATGAGATGGCCCTTGGTCACCGGCACTCCCGTGACCTGACTTCGGGCGTATGCCTCGAAATGACTCTTTTGGCGAAGAGGCCATCCCAAGAAGTCGCCCATGTAGGCAGCGCGCCAGCCCGGCAGCTGCGACCGCCAGCCCACAGCGCCGTGCAGCCATGTCTCGCCGTCCCACGCGCCGTCGGCCGCCACCATGATCGTACCGCCAAGGGTGTTGAGATAAGGGTCGGGGGTGTTGAAACAGACCATCGAGGCCAGCTCGCGTCGACGGTCTTCGGCCCGCTGATAGCGCATGGCGAGATCATGCGGGCGGGCGGTGGTGAGCACCGTGGTGTCGAGCGCGAGAAATACCGGCCGGCCGTCGGCGATGGGAAGCGTCACCGACCGCCGGCGTGAGCGGTCGCCATCGGCCTCGAAGGCTCCTTCCGGCTCGAAGTTTCCGATGTCGCCCATGCGCCTGAATCGCTGCACCCGCGTAGGCGCGATGGTGGCCACGAGGGTCGCCGGCGTGGCAAACCCGCTGCCCGTGACCTGCCACACCGCACCCTCGCGGTCGGTATCGGCCACCACCGAGAGACGCAGCTCGCCACCCTGCCATGCCCCGTGGCGCACCACATACTCGCGACGGCCCGCCTCATAGCGCGCCTCACAATAGTCGGTGGAGTCGAGTGCCCATGACGAGCCACCCACTTGGAGGCGCAGACTGATGTTGGAATGGGCACCACGCTTGTAATAGGTGGCAAAGACGGGACGGTCGCTGGTTTCGAGCCTGAAGGCCGTATGGCCGCCATAGAGGGCACGGGTGTATCGGTTCTGACCATTGACACAAACAAAAGCCCG
>DBQL01000018.1:24288-24656 GCA_002305235.1 Prevotella sp. UBA1395
CGGTTATGCCCCCCCCGAGGGCGTAGCATGCCACAAATATACTCAAAATATTTGGCAACACACCATATAACAACCGAAAATGCACAAGTCTCACAAACACCCGGTCATGTCACGACACAATAAAAGCCCCGCTTCGCAGCGAGGCTATTACATAGTATACAAAAACATTATGACGTTTGGAAGCATAGCCGCCGGATGCCCGACAGACCATGCCTTGGCATTAAACTTACTTGAGAAAACTGCCACAAGGGCAAATTGCTGAATGAATGATCATTTGAAATCGTATGAAAAGGATGAGCATTCGGGGGTGTTTCCTTGTCGTGCGAAATGGTTAGAAACCGAGCGTGGGCAGCCATGCGTCGATGCGA
>DBQL01000046.1:0-821 GCA_002305235.1 Prevotella sp. UBA1395
GGAAACGGCGAGCGCGCGGACAGGTTGGTGGCCTTTGGGGAGACAGCGAGATAGATGGTTACGGAGCAACCATCAACCCATCTCATGACAGGCCATGTGAACCGGCATGACGATGGGTCGAGGCCGGCATGAAAATAAACCGAGGCCGGTGCGAGCACAAGCCGTTATCGCAATGGACAGACAAAAAAAACAGACGCTTTTCCTACAAGAGAAGCGTCTGTCAATATATATAATAAATGTAATGCTTAGCGATGGTTGGGCAGATGGAACTGGTATGCCTTGTCGAACACGCTGCCCACCTTGTTGATCTCGACGAATGTCGTGCCGCCTCCCTCACCAAACGATCCGGAGAGATAGGCAATCTTGTCATCCAACCCCACATACTTCTTCATGCGGAGCATGCGCAACGCAGCTTGGAACATATAGTCGGGAGTGGCGAAATCTTTTTGATAGATGGGAATAACGCCATACGACAGGTTGAGCCAACGTTGGGTTTTCTCTTTGTAGCAAATGGCAAGGATGGGTTTAGGGCCACGGAATGCCGCAAGGTTGCGGGCTGTCTCGCCCGTCTCGGAGTCGGTAATGATGCCGGCAACACCCAACAGGCGGGTAGACTGTATGGCCGCGTGAGCCAAAAAGTCGCGCTGCGTGCAATCGGCACTGAGCGGTATCTCGTCTTGTTTTGAGAAGTTGGCGCGGTCGCGCTCGGCCTGTTCGGCGATGGCAGCCATTGTCTCCACGGCCTCAAGGGGATATTTTCCGGATGCCGTCTCACCGCTGAGCATCAGCGCGTCGGTGTTGGAATAGATGGCATTGGCAAT
>DBQL01000046.1:912-1905 GCA_002305235.1 Prevotella sp. UBA1395
ACCTCGATGCCCAAGTCGCCACGGGCAATCATGATACCATAGCTGGCATCGATGATCTCGTCTATGTTGTCCACGCCCTCCTGATTCTCGATCTTGGAGATAATCTTGATGTCAGAATGATGCTCGTCCAAGATATCCTGAACCGCTTTCACGTCGGCCGCCGAACGTACAAAGCTGTGGGCAATGAAGTCGATGTCTTCTTCGATGGCCAAGAGGATGTTGCTGCGATCTTTCTCGGTTAGCGCGGGAAGATTGATGTGCTCGCCGGGCACATTCACGCTCTTGTGTGAGCCCAGCACGCCATCGTTGGTGACACGCGTATATACCGTGGGACCGACAATGTCGGTCACCTCCATGTCGAGAGCACCATCGTCAAAGAGAATGTTATCTCCCACCTTCACGTCGTTGGCGATATCGGGAAACGACAGGTTGATGATGTCATGGCTTGTATCCATCTCCGGACGACCGAAAATCTTCACCACATCACCGGTCTTATAGTGAATGGGCGACTCTACGGCCGTGGTTCGCACCTCCGGCCCTTTGGTATCGATAAGGATTCCGATATGCGGCGAGACGGCTCTGACATTGCGGATGATATTGCGGATGCCTTCATGGGTAGCATGTGCGGTATTCATTCGAACTACGTTCATACCTGCAAAATATAACTTGCGCAGGAAATCAACATCACATCGGCGATCACTGATGGAGCAAACAATCTTGGTTTGTTTCATGATTCTGGAGTTTTTTACTTCTGCAAAGGTACATGATTTTTTACAATTGATATACGATTTGACCATAAAAACGTTGGTATTATTTCAAAATAAAATGGGACACGCAAAGGTTTACGTTTATTTAACATCAGATACACGGTAAACCTATCGTGATATTTAGTACCTTTGTGCGATAAAACAAAAAAACATAATCTGAAAAACTATTATATTGATTAAAACAAATCATGAAGGAACTTAAAGCACTTAACAAGCGCACGGCACC
>DBQL01000046.1:2056-6361 GCA_002305235.1 Prevotella sp. UBA1395
CTCACACGCATCGACGTGATCAGTCGTGCCTTAAACCCCTACACGCAGAATCAGGCTTATATGGCATTGGCGGAGCAACCGGAGATGAGATTCATCATTTCAAACACCACCGAGGCCGGTATCGCCTTTGACGACAGCTGTAAATTCTCAGACGCTCCAGCCTCAAGCTATCCCGGCAAGTTGGTGCAACTGTTGTTTCACCGTTATAAATTCTTCGAGGGTGACCCGTCCAAGGGTATGATTCTCATGCCTTGCGAGCTGATATTTCTCAATGGCCATCACCTCAAAGAGTGCATTTACCAGTACATCGAACTGTGGAAGGAAGACCTTGGAGCGGATTATGAGGGTTTCAAGGCATGGTTTACCAACCACTGTTACGTATGTGCCACGCTCGTAGACCGCATCGTTCCGGGATTCCCACGTGAGAATATCCAAGAGATTCAGCAGCAAGTGTGCTACAAGGACAACCTCGTGGTGAAGGCAGAGAGCTTCCATCTTTGGGTGATTGAGAAAGCAGAGAACATGACTGTGGACCAAATGAAGGCAGAATTTCCTGCTGACAAGGCCGGCCTTCACGTGCTGATCACCGACAACGAAAAGCCTTACCATGCCCGTAAGGTCACTCTTCTCAATGGTCCTCACACCGTTCTCTCGCCCGTTACCTATCTCAGTGGCGTGGATATTGTGCGTGATGCCTGCGAGCATCCGGTATTGGGCAAATATATTCACAAAGTGCAGTTTGACGAATTGATGCAGACTCTTGACCTGCCGATGGACGAGTTGCAACAGTTTGCCTCTGACGTGCTCGAGCGATTCGAGAACCCATTTGTCGATCATCAGGTGACAAGCATCATGCTCAACAGTTTCCCCAAATACGAAACGCGTGACCTTCCCGGCGTGAAAATCTACTTGGAGCGTAAGGGTGAGCTGCCCAAGGGCTTGGTATTCGGTTTGGCAGCCATCATCACTTACTACAAAGGCGGCAAGCGTGCCGATGGCGCGCCCATCACTCCGAATGATGATCAGAAGATCATGGATAAGCTCACGCAGCTTTGGAGCACCGGCGACACCCGACAAGTAGCTGAGGGTGTGCTCGGCTTTGACTACATTTGGAAGGAAGACCTGAACAAGACCGTGCCGGGATTGGCAGACTTAGTGACTGAATATCTTGACCTTATTCAAGAAAAGGGAATGCTCGAGGCAGTGAAAACCATTCTCTAATCATCATTCATCCGTGCCGCAAACCTGCGGGAACGGTGTGTAATCGATAACCCCACAAGCCCAATTTCATCGGGCTTGTGGGGTTATTCGTTGAAAAAAAGTGATACTGCGGCTTGCCCTCTACTGTCTGAACGATGGCGCATGAATAGTCTGTCGGTATGGCAAGACTGCCAACTGTCAATCACTACATGATGCTTGCATCTCGCCATTTACAGGCTATCCACATACGCCCGGGCCATCTCCGCGCAGCGCTCGCCATCCATTGCCGCCGAGACAATGCCTCCCGCNNTCCCTATCGCGAAGGATACGCACCGGACTGGAAGTGCGACTCTCTACCGCAATCATCACCGCTTCATTGGTCAGGAACCCATGACTGCGCTTGCCGAACTCCCGAAAACCTTGCTGAAGTCGTTTGACAATGAACGGAGGCATCCAAAAATGCAGCGGACTGCTGATCAGTCCCGGTGCATAACTGCTGTCGGGAAGATCGTAACTCAGCCGGTTATTCACGAAGTCGGCCATACGTTGAGCGGGTGCAGTCTGTTTCATATTGCCTTGCAACCAGCAGTCTTTCTCTAATTTCTCCTGAAGACGGAGCACACATAACCTGTCAGAAAGTGTATTGACACTTTCTGACGACTTCGCGTCGGCATTCTCTATCAAAGGAATATCTTCCGGATGGATTTCCACAACCATGCCGCTGTTAGACCATTTGGTGCCACGACTGGCCGGTGACATGCCATTGACCACAATCTGCCCGGGACCGGTGGCTGCCGGAATGACGAAGCCTCCGGGACACATGCAGAACGAATAGACACCCCGTCCCTCGGCCTGAGATACGTAAGCATACTCGGCTGCGGGCAGATAGTCACCGCGTCCTTGCTTGTTATGGTATTGAATTTGGTCGATAAGTGCCGACGGATGTTCCAAACGCACACCCATCGCAATGCCTTTAGGCTCAATCTCGATATTCGAACTGTCCAAATAGCGATAGACATCCCGGGCACTATGACCGGTCGCAAGGATTACCGGTCCGTGGTAAGTCTCCTCATTTCCGGTCACCATATTCAAGGCTTCCACCCCCACCACCTCGTCGTTGACAATCACAAATGCGGTCATCTTGGTCCGGAAATGCACCTCGCCTCCGCTTTTCAATATCTGCAATCGCATGTTCTCGATGACCCTCGGCAGTTTATCTGTGCCGATATGCGGATGAGCATCGGCAAGGATGGCGGTCGATGCCCCATGCTGGCAAAACACATTGAGAATCTTATCCACACTGCCACGCTTCTTGCTTCGGGTGTAGAGCTTGCCGTCACTGTATGCCCCGGCCCCGCCCTCACCAAAGCAATAGTTGCTCTCAGAGTCCACTTTCTGTGTCCGGGTGATATTCGCCAAGTCTTTTTTGCGCTCTCTCACGTCCTTTCCGCGTTCCAACACGATGGGGCGCAAGCCCAACTCGATGAGTCGGAGCGACGCGAAGAGACCACCGGGGCCCTGTCCTACCACGATCACCCGAGGCTTGTCACTCACATCAGGATAATGGGTGGGAGTGTAAGCATCGTCTTGCGGTATCTCGTTGATATACACCCTTACGGTGAGATTCACGATGATGTTGCGCTGACGGGCATCGATACTTCTTTTGAGCACCCTCGCCTGATGGATGGTGCGCACGTCGATGCTCTTCTCCTTGGCGATATATCGGATGATATTCTCCGTGGTATGGGCCACCTGCGGAGTAACACGTATCTGAAATTCTTGTATCATAATACTATTCGTAGTTATTTCTTTGCAAAATTAATCAAATCATAAGACAAAACGTTGGATATAAGAATAAATCTTAGTACTTTTGCAATCAAGTTTTGTCACGGCCCTGTTTGTCTCAGGGGTGGCATGACATGTTTAAATCATACATGCAATGAAAGTATTAAAATTCGGCGGAACATCGGTAGGTTCCGTAAAAAGTATTCTTAGTTTAAAACGTATTGCAGAGAGCGAAGCACGTCGCCAGCCGATTGTAGTTGTAGTCAGTGCCCTTGGCGGAATTACCGACCAGTTGCTCTTTACCTCCCGGTTAGCAGTAGAAGGAAACGATAGTTGGAAATCGAGTTATGAGGAAATGGTCGACCGCCATCACAAGCTCATCGACACGATCATCACCGATCCCCATGACAGGGAGCAATTATTTAATAAGGTAGACGCCCTCTTCGAGCAGCTTCATTCCATTTACTTCGGTGTTTTTCTTATCCGCGACCTAAGTAAGAAGACGCAAGATGCCATCGTGAGCTATGGCGAGCGACTGAGTTCGAATATTGTCTCGGTGCTCATCAGAGGCTCCAAATGGTTCGATTCGCGCGAGTTTATCCGTACCGAAGCCCTCAATGGCAAGAACACTCTCGACAGTGAACTGACCAATAAGTTGGTCAGGGACGCTTTCAGCGACCTTCCCCGAGTGTCACTCGTGCCCGGATTCATCTCGTCCGACCGCGATACGGGTGAGATTACCAATCTCGGGCGAGGAGGCTCAGACTATACCGCAGCCATCATCGCGGCCGCCCTCGATGCCGACTCCTTGGAGATTTGGACCGATGTAGACGGATTTATGACCGCCGACCCCAAGGTTATCCGCGCTGCCTACACCATCGACGAGCTGAGTTATGTAGAGGCTATGGAGCTGAGCAACTTCGGAGCGAAGGTCATCTACCCCCCCACCATCTACCCGGTCTGCATCAAGAATATCCCCATCAGGGTCAAGAACACGTTCAACCCTGATGGATCGGGCACCATTATCAAGAATAAAGTTGAGAACGACCGCAAGGCCATCAAAGGCATTTCGAGCATCAAGGGCACCACACTGATTACCGTTTCCGGTCTGTCAATGGTGGGAGTCATCGGCGTGAACCGCCGCATCTTCACCGCTTTGGCCAACCACGGCATCAGCGTTTTCCTTGTTTCGCAAGCCTCTTCGGAGAACTCGACCTCCATCGGTGTACGCGATGAGGATGCCTCCAAGGCCGTTGAGGTGCTGAACCATGAGTTTGAAGACGAGATTGAAGATGGTGCCATGTTCCCCATGCACGCCGA
>DBQL01000046.1:6405-21599 GCA_002305235.1 Prevotella sp. UBA1395
GTCATTGCTTGCGCACAGGGAGCATCGGAGACTAACATCTCGTTCGTGATCGAATCGCAGTATCTTCGCAAGTCACTCAACGTGCTTCACGACTCCTTCTTCCTCTCCGAGTACAACGTTCTGAACCTTTTTATATGCGGTATCGGCACGGTGGGCGGCAAGCTCATCGAGCAAATACGTTCCCAATACGAACAACTCAAGGAGCACTCTCGCCTGAAACTCAACGTGGTGGGCATCTCAAGTTCCAAGAATGCCATCTTCTCACGCGACGGCATAGACCTCGACAACTACAAGGAACTGCTGAAAACATCGGAGAGCAGCTCGCCCGAGAAGCTACGCGACAGCATCTTGGAGATGAATATCTTCAACTCCGTGTTTGTCGATTGCACTGCCTCCAAAGAGATCGCGGCCCTCTACCAGTCGTTCCTCAACAGCAATATCAGTGTCGTGGCGGCCAATAAGATTGCCGCAAGCTCCAAGTATGAGAACTACACCCGACTGAAAGACACCGCTCTGCGCCGTGGCGTGAAATTCCTCTTCGAGACCAACGTGGGTGCCGGACTGCCCATCATCGGTACCATCAACGACCTGCGCAACTCCGGAGACCGCATCCTGAAGATAGAGGCTGTACTGAGCGGGACACTCAATTTCATCTTCAATGAGATTTCGGCCGACGTGCCTTTCTCCGAAACCGTGCGCCGTGCCAAGCAGCAAGGCTACTCCGAACCCGACCCACGCATCGACCTGAGCGGCATCGACGTGATTCGTAAACTCGTTATCCTCACTCGCGAGGCAGGCTACAAGGTGGAGCAAGACGACGTGGAGAAGTCGCTTTTCGTGCCCGAAGAGTATTTCAAGGGCACGGTAGACGACTTCTGGAGACGGTTGCCCGAGCTGGATGCCGACTTTGAGAACCATCGCAAACAACTCGAGGCCGACGGCAAGCGATGGCGGTTTGTCGCCACGATGGATGGCGGAAAGACCAATGTTGCATTGCGAGCCGTAGACCGCAACCATCCTTTCTACAACTTGGAAGGCAGCAACAACATCATCCTGCTGACCACCGAGCGTTACAAGGAGTATCCCATGCAGATACAAGGCTATGGCGCCGGAGCAAGCGTTACGGCCGCGGGAGTGTTTGCCAACATCATGAGCATCGCCAATATTTAATGTATCATCTCTCTCATGCATCTGCAGAGAGACCAAAACCAAGCAACAATGAAACACATTATTATATTAGGAGATGGCATGGCCGACCATGCCGTGAGTCGTCTCGATGGTAAGACGCTGTTGCAATATGCCGACACTCCCTATATGGACATGCTGGCACGCAAGGGCCGCTCGGGCATGCTGCAAACCATTCCCGACGGTTTTCATCCCGGTTCGGAGGTGGCCAATACGGCCATTCTCGGCTACGACCTCAACCAAGTGTATGAGGGTCGCGGACCGTTGGAGGCCGCGAGCATCGGCTATGACATGCAACCGGGCGACTTGGCCATGCGTTGTAACTTCATCACTCTGCAAGACAACCGCATCATTACGCACAACGGCGGCAACCTCTCTACCGACAACGGCGACAAGCTCATCAGGTATCTCGATGAGCATCTCGGCAGTGAGCAGGTGAAATTCATTACCGGAATACAGTATCGTCACCTCTTGGTGATCCGCAATGGCAGTAAGCACGTGGACTGCGCACCACCTCACGACCACCCCAACGAGCCTTGGCAACCCCTCATGGTGAAGAGCGAGGCAGGGTGGGAAGACCGCCGGGAGCCTGTCATCGCGCCCGACGGACAGCCCACCGGAGAGCAACGCATGACCGGTCGTGAAACCGCCGAGCTGCTGAACAACCTGATCCTGAAGTCGCAAGAACTGCTGGCTGCCCACCCTTTCAACGTTGAGAAAGTGGCACGGGGCGAGCGTCCGGCCAACAGCATTTGGCCGTGGGGAGGCGGCTATCGCCCCAACATGCAAACCCTGATGCGACTTTATCCGCAGATGAAGAGCGGTTCGGTGATCTCTGCCGTAGACCTCATACGCGGCATCGGCCGTTATGCCGGTCTCGACATCATCAAGGTGCCGGGAGCCACGGGCTTGGCCGACACCAATTATGAGGGCAAGGCCGCCGCAGCCATAGAGGCATTGAAATATCAAGACTTTGTGTACCTGCACTTGGAGGCGAGCGATGAAGCCGGCCATGACGGCGATTTGAAGCTTAAACTCCGTACCATCGAATACTTGGACCATCGCATTGTCGAGCCGATCTATAACGAAGTGAAGCAGTGGAACGAGCCGGTGTGCATCGCCATACTGCCCGACCACCCCACGCCGGTAGAGATCAGAACCCACGTGAGCGAGCCGGTGCCGTTCTTGTTTTGGCATCGGGGCATCACGCCCGACAGCGTACAGTGTTACGATGAGGTATCGTGCGCAAAGGGCAGCTACGGACTGCTGCGCCTCAACCAATTCATGGAATCATTGATGCAAATAGACTGATTATGAAATACTATTCCACCAATCATCAGGCCGCCGACGCATCGCTGCGCGAGGCGGTAGAGCGCGGACTGGCTCCCGACCGCGGTTTATACATGCCGGAGCACATCACGAAGCTGCCACAAGACTTTTTCGACCATATCGACCGACTCTCGTTTCAGGAAATGGCCTTCGAGGTGGCCAAGGCTTTCTTTGGCACTGACGTCGACGAGGCTTCGCTCAAGCACATCGTCTACGACACCTTGGCCTTTGAAACACCGGTTGTCAACGTGGCCCGCAACATCTACAGCTTGGAGCTGTTTCACGGTCCGACACTCGCCTTCAAGGACGTAGGTGCAAGGTTCATGGCCCGTTTGCTCCAGTATTTCATTCGCAAGGACAACCTGTCTGACGGGCAGGTCAATGTGCTCGTGGCCACCTCGGGCGACACCGGGTCGGCCGTGGCCAACGGATTCTTGGGCGTCGACGGCATCCACGTGTATGTGTTGTACCCCCAAGGCAAGGTGAGCCGCATACAGGAAAGCCAGTTTACCACCCTTGGCCGCAACATCACCGCCCTCGAAGTGGATGGTGTGTTCGACGATTGTCAGGCTCTTGTGAAGAATGCCTTTATGGATTCCGAGCTGAACGGGCATCTCACGCTCACCTCTGCCAACTCGATCAACGTGGCGAGATTTCTGCCACAGGCATTCTATTACTTCAACGCTTACGCCCAACTCAAGCGCGACGGCAAGCTCACCTTCGACACCTCGGGGCGCAGCAACATGGTGGTATGTGTGCCGAGCGGCAATTTCGGCAACATCACGGCCGGACTCTTTGCCACGCGTATGGGGCTGCCCATTAAACATTTCATCGCTGCCAACAACGCCAACGACATCTTCTTCAATTATCTGCAGACCGGAGAATATCACCCCCAACCCAGCAAGCAGACCCTCGCCAATGCCATGGATGTGGGCGACCCGAGCAATTTTGCACGCATACTCGACCTGTATGGCAACAGCTGGGAGAATATCAGGCAAGACATCAGCGGTGCTACCTACCCCGATGAGCGCATCAGGCAGACCATGCAAGACTGTCATCGGGCCACGGGCTATGTGCTCGACCCACACGGTGCCTGTGGCTATCAAGCCCTGAAAGAACAACTGGCCGACGACGAGGTGGGCGTATTCTTGGAGACGGCACATCCTGCCAAGTTCAAAGAGAAGGTCGACGACATACTCGGTACCGACATCGACATCCCGCAGCGGCTGCAAGATTTCATGCGCGGCACGAAGCAAAGCGTCAAATTGTCCAATGACTTTGAGGCGTTCAAGAGATTTCTGATGACACAATGAGGGCGCCGACGATGGCATCCCGCCATCATTCGCACACATAAATCTTTACATGCCATCTCCCCGGAAACATCTTCCGACGGAGATGGCATGTATGTTTTTTGAAAGACATGAACCAACCTCATACCACCGGAAAAACACCTTGCCAATACCATCCCCAAACACTCCCTGCAGCACCGATGTCTCATTCGTTTGCGAAAGCTATCTAATCGTCTTGCGATTACTATCGAATCGCAGCGCGATTGCTATCGAATCGTCTCGCGATTAGATAGCTTTCGCAAAGCCATTAAAACCAAACCAAACAAACTTTTGAATAAAACGTTACAACCATTTGGTTATAAATCAGTTATATCATCTGCTTAAAAAATACATCCTATCCCTTCTACCTTCATGAACGCATGCAGAAATCTCGTTTCCGGAGTATCGCACAGGCAATGCCGACAAGAACTTCTGCCCTCATTCGTAAAGGCTCATACCCGTGCGGTAGAGATTCGTACGTTGG
Organism: Prevotella sp. UBA1395; assembly: GCA_002305235.1. Lineage (GTDB taxonomy): Bacteria > Bacteroidota > Bacteroidia > Bacteroidales > Bacteroidaceae > Prevotella. The sequence continues at coordinate 10,732 of DBQL01000046.1, forward strand.
CCTAAAATGAGGTCTCGGACATCGATTCGTGACACGAACCTTGATCAACGACATGTAATAATATTGACAAAACATATCCATCGCATCTCACAGGAATGTGATATTTTATCGCCGTGCAACTCATTTTTTTTCATAAAACATACACGATTTCAAAAAAAAACATTAAGTTTGCAATGATTAGAAACACGTCTCATCAACATTACTACACTACACTATGAACAAACGTACCTGTCTTTACGAGCGCCATGTGCAGCAGCACGCACTCATGCAACCATTCGGAGGCTTCGACATGCCTATCCAATATACATCGATCATCGACGAGCACAATGCCGTGAGACAACATTGCGGCGTTTTCGACGTGTCTCACATGGGTGAGGTGGTGGTCTCGGGCAAGGACGCCGAACGCTTTGTAAACCATATTTTTACCAATGATGTGACCGGCGCTCCACTCTTCCAGATATACTATGGCATGATGCTCTACCCCGACGGAGGCACCGTAGACGACCTGTTGGTCTATAAGATGGGTGAGCAAGAGTTTTTCATCGTCATCAACGCGGCCAATATCGACAAGGACGTGGCATGGATCAACGAGCACGCCGAGGGCTTCGACGTGACCATAGACCATTGTTCTGACCATTACGCACAGTTGGCCGTGCAAGGCCCCGAGGCCGAGCAGGTGATGGAAGAAGTGTTGCGGCTGCCTTGCAGCGAACTGGTTTTCTATACGGCCAAGACCTTGGAGGTCAATGGCGAGAAGGTCATTGTGAGCCGCACAGGATATACCGGCGAAGACGGTTTCGAGCTTTACGGCTCGAAAGCGTTCATTACCGACCGGTGGGATATGCTCATGGCGAGCGGCCGGGCGACACCCTGCGGACTGGGATGCCGCGACACGCTGCGCTTCGAAGTGGGACTTCCGCTCTATGGCGACGAGCTTTCCGAGAGCATCTCGCCCATCATGGCGGGCCTGAGTATGTTTTGCAAGCTGGACAAGCCGGAGTTTATCGGTAAGGAAGCCCTGCTGAGACAGAAAGCCGAGGGGGTGACCCGACGCCTGCGCGGCATAGAAATCGAAGACCGTGCCGTGCCAAGACATGGCTACAAGGTGTTCAAAGACGGCCGTGAGGTGGGCGAAGTGACCACCGGCTACCGGCTCATCTCGGTAGACAAGAGTTGTGCCGTGGCCCTCGTGGATGCCTCCGTAGAGATGGGAGACAGGGTGGAAGTGCAGATCAGGAAGAAGACTTTTCCCGGCACGGTGGTCAAGAAGAAGTTTTACGAGAAACATTATAAGAAATAAATCACAACTAAAAAATTGAATATGATGACCTACTTTAGTGAATCCCACGAATATGTTCGTGTAGAAGGCGAGTTCGGATACATCGGCATCACAGACTATGCCCAGAAAGAATTGGGCAACATTGTGTATGTGGATATGCCCGAGGTGGATGACGAAATAGAGGCCGGTGACGACTTCGGGGCGGTGGAAAGCGTCAAGGCTGCCAGCGACCTCACGGCTCCGGTGAGCGGTGTCGTGGTCGAGGTGAACGATGCCTTGGAAGACCATCCCGAACTGATCAATGAGGATGCCAATGCCAACTGGATCGTGAAGGTGAAACTCTCCGACCCCACCGAGTTAGAGGTGCTGATGAGCGAAGAGGCTTATCTGCAATCCATTCAATAACAGAAGTTTAAGAAATATATGTTCAAGTATTTTCCACACACTGCCGATGACATCCGCCACATGCTGGACGTGATCGGCATGAATGCTTTGGAGGAACTCTATGCCGATGTTCCGCAAAGCGTGCGCATGCAGGGAGACTACGACATTCCGCATGCGATGAGCGAAATAGAGATACGCCGGTGCTTTGCCCAATGGGGTGCCGAGAACAAGCGCAAGATCTGTTTTGCCGGAGCGGGAGTGTACGACCACTATATACCCGCGGCCGTTCCGCAGGTATGCAGCCGTGAGGAATATCTCACAAGCTATACGCCTTATCAGGCCGAAATATCTCAGGGCACACTCCACTATATCTTCGAATACCAAACAATGATGGCCCGGCTCACCGGTATGGAGGTCGCCAACGCCTCGATGTACGACGGTTCGACGGCCACGGCAGAGGCTGCGATGATGGCCATCGCGTCGGTGAAGAAGTCGAACACGATTCTCGTGTCAGAGACCGTAGACCCCAAAGTGGTGGAGGTGATGAAGACCTACGCCCATTTTCAGGGCGTGAAACTGCAACAGATACCGCAGCATAACGGCGCGACCGACTTTTCCAAACTCCCCGTGCTGATGGCGGAGGGAGGCGTGGCCGGCGTGATTGTGCAGCAGCCCAACTACTATGGCATCATCGAAGACTTCACCGGGGTGGCCGACATCTGCCACAGTCATAAGGCGTTGCTTATCATCAACGCCATCGCTGCCGACCTCGCCCTGCTCAAATTGCCGGGCGAATGGGGTGCCGACATTGCCGTGGGCGAGGCGCAAAGCCTCGGGCTGCCGATGGCATGGGGCGGTCCGTACCTCGGGTACATGTGTACTACGGAGAAGTATCTGCGCAAGATGCCGGGCAGAATCGTGGGGCAAACGCTCGACGAAAATGGGCAACGGGTCTACGCCCTCACCCTTCAGGCCCGCGAACAGCATATCCGTCGGGAGAAGGCCACGTCAAACATCTGTTCCAACGAGAGCCTGCTCACCCTGTGGGTCACGCTGTATATGTCGCTCATGGGCAAGCAGGGACTGCGCGAAGTGACCCAAAGGGGATGCGACGGAGCACATTACCTCATGGCCGAACTGCTGAAGACGGGCCGGTTCCGTGCGACTTTCCCGGGACGGGAGTTTCTCAATGAGTTTTGCGTTGACTACGACGGCGACCTCGATGCCTTGCAACAGCGATGGCTCGACAATGGTTTCTTGGGCGGCATCAAGGTGTCAGACCACACGCTGATGCTTGCCGTGACCGAGCAACGCAGTAAGGAAGAAGTGGACAGATTAGTGGCCTTGGCCCGATAAGAAAGGAGAACAGCTATGAATAACCAATTATATTCAAATCTCATTTTTGAGCTGAGCCACCCGGGAAGGATCGGATGCAATCTGCCTCAAAATGATTTTCCGCGTCACGACATACCCTCATCGCTCACCCGCGAAAGTGCCGCCGAATTGCCGGAATGTGACGAACTTACCGTCATCCGCCATTATACCAACCACAGCGGCAACAATTTCGGGGTGGAAAACGGATTCTATCCTCTGGGGTCATGCACCATGAAGTACAACCCCAAGATCAACGACGAGGTGGCGGCGATGCCCGATTTTCAGAACATTCACCCCTTGCAACCTGAGGATACCGTTCGTGGGGCACGACAAGTAACCACGATGCTCAGGCAAACGCTGTCTGCACTCACGGGAATGCACGACTTCACCCTCAAGCCATGTGCGGGCGCTCACGGCGAATTGGCAGGCCTGATGGTGATCCGTGCCTATCATGAGAACAGGCAAGATCATGGGCGCACCAAGGTGATTGTGCCCGACTCGGCCCACGGAACCAACCCCGCCTCGGCGGCAGTATGCGGTCTCGACGTGGTCGAGGTGAAGAGTATGGCAGACGGAACGGTAGACCTCGACGACCTTGCAGCCAAACTTGATGACCACGTGGCGGCAATGATGATGACCAATCCCAACACCTTGGGACTGTTCGAACACAACATTCTCAAGATTGTTGAGATGGTTCATGCCTGCGGCGGACTGATGTATTACGACGGAGCGAACCTCAACCCGCTGCTCGGCGTGTGCCGACCGGGCGACATGGGTTTCGACGTGGTGCACGTAAACCTGCACAAAACCTTCTCCACACCGCACGGAGGCGGAGGTCCGGGCAGCGGACCGGTGGGCGTGAGAGAGGGGTTGGAGAACTTCTTCCCGCAGGTAAACCCCTACCACGGCAATTTTCTCGTGGAACTGCGCGCACTGACTTATATTCTGACCTTGGGTCGGGAGAACATTAAAATGGTCGGTCCGCTGGCCACACTCAATGCCACTTATATCAGGGAGAGCCTCAAAGACCTGTACGAACTGCCCATCGACACCCTCTCGAAACATGAGTTTGTGTTCAACGGACTGTCGGATAAGTCGACCGGAGTGACCACGATGGATGTGGCCAAACGCCTGCTGGACTTCGGATTTCATGCTCCCACCATCTATTTCCCGCTGCTTTTCCATGAGTCTATGATGATCGAGCCTACCGAATGTGAGAGTTTGGAAACCATCGACAGGTTTATCTCGGCCATGCGACAGATAGCCCAAGAAGCACAACAACAGCCCGAAACGGTGAAAAGCGCACCACATCACACCCCCATCAAGCGTGTGGACGACGTGCTTGCGGCCCGCCAACCGGTGCTCACCTATCCCCAATCCTCAATACCGAAGACATGAATGCAGACCTGATCATTATCGGCAGCGGTCCCGGAGGCTACGAGACCGCGGCCTACGCGGCAAGGAACGGACTGCAGGTGACTATCATCGAGGAGTGCCTTGCGGGCGGAACATGCCTCAACTGCGGATGTATTCCGACCAAAGCCTTGGTGCATGATGCCGGGCAAGCGGCAACGAAGAGCGACCGCGCGCAATGGTTTGCCGAAGCCATCGGGCGCAAAAACGCCATCGTGGAACAACTCAGGCAGGGCGTGGAGCAGCTCTTGGCCCGGCCGGGCATCACCTTCTTGAAAGGGCACGGAATCTTGAAAGACTGTCATACCGTCGTGGTGGGACAGGAAGAGATTACTGCCCGCGACATCATCATTGCCACAGGGTCGGCCGCCAAGATGCCTCCCATACCCGGACTGGGCACTGACGGCGGCGAGAGAAGCCCGTTTGTGGTGACCTCCGAAGAACTTCTCGACCGCCCCAAGCTGCCGCAAAGCCTCTGCATCATTGGCGCGGGGGTCATCGGAATGGAGATGGCATCGGTCTATTCGGCATTTGGTTGCAAGGTCACGGTGGTGGAATATCTCAAGGAATGCTTGCCTACCTTGGACGCGGAATTGGCCCGAAGGCTACGCAAACAGATGGAAAGGCAAGGTATAGAGTTTCACTTGGGCTGCGCCGTAGAACGCGTTGATGGAAAGAATGTTATCTTTTCTAACCTCAAGAACGGCAAAGAGGGTTCGACAGAGGCCGATATCATCTTGGTGGCAACGGGCCGACAGCCTCGCGTCGATGGCCTGAACTTGGAACAAGCAGGAGTGGAGACCTCGCGAACGGGCATTGTCACCGATGAGAACATGCAGACAACGACACCCCACATCTATGCCATCGGCGATGTGAACGGCCGTCAGATGCTGGCCCATGCCGCCACATTCCAAGGCTACCGGGCCGTCAACCACATCTTGGGCAAACCGGATGGCATCCGCTTGGACATCATGCCGTCGGCAATATTCACCCATCCCGAAGCGGCATCGGTGGGACTTACCGAGGACGATTGTAAGTCGGCGGGCTGCGAGTGCATCACTCGCAAGGCCGTTTACCGGGCCAACGGCAGGGCCAATGCCATCGGGCAGACCGAGGGATTGGTGAAAATAGTGATAGACGCAAACGACAAAATCATCGGCTGCCATGCCTTGGGAGCAGATGCTTCGGCCTTGGTGCAAGAGATTTCGGCACTGATGACCACCGGTATCACGCGCCGACAATTGGCCGATATCGTGCATATCCATCCCACGCTGAGCGAGATCCTGCTCGACGCAGCAAGAGACTGACGGTATCCAACCATAGCGACGTGCCGGCGAGACGATGGTCCACANNCATAGCGGCATACCGGCCCCGAAGGGCCGATATGCCGTTTTTTCGTGCTTTTTCCAAATGTCGGCTACCCTTTTACAAATTATCTTCGTACCTTTGCAATGTCAAAGAATAGTATGTTATGTGGTTAGTTTTAGCCTTCCTCTCAGCTACGCTGTTAGGCTTTTATGACTCCTTCAAGAAGAAATCGCTTTCAGGAAACGCAGTCATCCCGGTATTGTTGCTCAATACTTTTTTCTCATCGCTGATCTTTTTGCCGTTCATCGTGCTCTCTTCCACCACGTCATGGCTTGACGGAACGCTCTTCCATGTGGCCTCGGGAGGATGGGACATGCACAAATACATCATCCTGAAAAGTCTGCTTGTGCTGTCGAGTTGGATTTTCAACTATTTCGGCATGAAGCATTTGCCACTCACCATCGTCGGTCCTATCAACGCCACACGCCCCGTGATGGTGCTCATCGGTGCCATGATTGTCTATGGCGAGGTGCTTAACGGGTGGCAGTGGATAGGTGTGTTGCTGGCCGTGGCCTCGTTTTTCATGCTGAGCCGTTCGAGCAAACAAGAGGGTATCAACTTCATGCACAACCGCTGGATAGGGTTTATCGTGCTTGGTGCCGTGCTCGGTGCCGTGAGCGGACTGTACGACAAGTACCTCATGGCCTCTCCCGAGAACGGCGGCATAGGTATCGATCACACTGCCGTGCAAGCATGGTACAACATCTATCAGATGGCAATGATGCTCATCATCCTGTTTGTGGTGTGGTGGCCCACGCGCAAATCACACACACCCTTCCATTGGGATTGGACCATCATCGGCATCAGCGTGTTTCTCTGTGCCGCCGATTTTGTCTACTTCTACGCCCTGAGCCTTCCGGGAGCGATGATTTCCATCGTGTCGATGGTGCGTCGCGGCAGCGTGATCGTGAGCTTTCTCTTTGGCGCGGTCTTCTTTCATGAGCACAATCTGCGGTCTAAAGCCATCGACCTTGCGATGATCTTGCTTGGCATGGTGTTCCTTTATATTGGCAGTAAATAAAATTATTGATAGTTTTCGGACTATTATTTTGCAAATTGAAACTAAAATAGTAACTTTGTATCAGATTTGTAATTTAAGGAGTATCGTATAACAGATTGATATAATAAGGTATGACACGCAATATTTTCAAAGGCTTGGGCGTTGCCCTGATAACCCCTTTTACCCCGGAAGGTGACGTTGATTATCAAGCCCTCAAGAGGCTTGTGGAATATCAGTTGGAGAACGGAGCCGATTTCCTTTGTATTCTTGCCACCACCGCCGAGGCCCCCTGCCTGACACAAGAAGAGAAGGATCGCATCACGTCGATGATCAAAGAGTTGGTGCGTGGGCGCATCCCAATCCTGAAATATTGTGGCGGAAACAACACCGCGGCTGTTATCGAGGAAATCAAAAATACCGATTGGAGCGGCATCGACGGCATACTGAGCATCTGCCCTTATTACAACAAACCCTCACAAGAAGGTCTCTATCGTCATTTCAAGGCTATCTCCGAAGCCAGCCCCCTGCCCATAGTGCTCTATAATGTACCCGGCAGAACGGGTATCAACATGCTGTCGGCAACCACCGTGCGACTGGCCAACGACTGCCCGAACATCGTTGCCATCAAGGAAGCGTCGGGCAGTTTGGAGCAGGTAGACGAGATCATCAAGAACAAACCTGCCCACTTCGACGTGATCAGCGGTGACGACGCGCTCACGTTCTCGATGGTAGCGAGCGGCGCGGCAGGTGTCATCTCGGTTATCGGCAACGCCCTGCCCAAGCAGTTCTCACGCATGATCCGACTGGAATTCAACGGCGAATACGAGCCGGCACGTAAGATTCACCATAAGCTTACGGAGCTTTACAGCCTGCTGTTCGTAGACGGTAATCCTGCCGGCGTGAAGGCGTTGCTCAACGATATGGGCTTCATCGAGAACGAGTTGCGACTGCCTTTGGTGCCCTCGAAGATCGAGACCAAGCAGAAAATGGCCGACATTCTCAAGGAACTCTCATTCTGAGACTCTCCTCCCAACAAGGAAACACAATATCGGGAAACCATGTTTTCGCATGCTGTACGCAGTAACGAAAACATGGTTTCATTCTTTTTTGCAAATCACTGATAATCAATCGATTGAAAAATACGCCACACCCCCTTTGCGATTACTATCTAATCGGCTCGCGATTACTATCGTTTCGCGTCATGATTACTATCGTTTCGCGAGACGAATAGATAGTAATCGCAAAACCAACAAATATCAATGTTGAAACGACCATATTTCCGGGGATGTGGCATCACGTCGCCCACGTTGCATCATGGTTCGAATAACGTCGGTCGACATCATGATACCGCCACAAGGTCACTCCATGAAAACATAGAGAAGTTGATGAATAAATTGCGCGCCCATGATATAAAGCAATATCAAGGGCATGACCCATTCGCCGGCCGACGTCATGCACTGTCCCACATCAAACAAACTTCTGAACCGTCCGCTCAGCAGGCCATACACCACCGCGGCGGTGGTAGCCATGAAGGCCAGCGTCGGGATGAGACCTTCCGAGAAACTGCTCGGAAACAGTTCGCCGGTGATGCTCAACAGCACGGCGTGCGGCATGACGGTGAGACCGAGTATCACCACTGTCTCCAAGAAGAGCATGAGACCGGCCGCAGATAAGGCGAAACGCTGCTGTGACGTGAGATCAAAGCGTCGGCCAGTGAGGTATCTGACCAGCGACGACCACAGTCCGCCGGCCGATACACTGCCCCAAGCGATGGCCGTCACCAAAAGATAGATGATATAGGGAGACCCGAGATTGCTCGCGAACGAACCGAAGAACCACCGAATGCCACCCGGACTGAGCAACGACCTCATGGGGACATCGGGCAAAGCCGTGGACAGCAGCCACGACGCAAGGATGAGAACCACCTGCGCGATGGCAAACAGCAACGACAGTCGGTAAACCAACTTCCGAAACATCACTCCCGCTACCTTCGACCGTTTGGACTTTTGCTCCACTGCTTTCGATTTATGTTAAACATTGATGAACTCAACCATGCCCGCCTGCCATGTCATGATAACACCCGGACGGCACATGGTACCACTATTCATCATCAGAATAAAGATTGTCGATGTCGAGTATTCGCAACTCCAACGCTCGCACCACGAGCCGTGTCGCGTTGATGCCCATGCTACCCTTTCCGTCGGGAAAGAGCTTCTGTCCCAACTCGTTCTGCCGCTTCTCCAAGCTCTTGACACCGAAGGGCATGCCACGCAGGTTGGTGATTTGCTCCTTGGTATAGCCCAAGGCGAGATGTCTCAGAAATCGCTCGTCATACTCGTCGATCTCATAGTTGATCAGGGCTTCCTGTCGCATGAGGTCCTTGTTCACGCTCTGCTTGAAGCGCTCGACAATCTTCTCGAGTATGGGCTGGTTGAAAACCAGCCTCTTGCCCTCCATCACGCTCGACACATCGCCGCGCGTAAGCAGCTCGCCGGTCTTGAGGATGATGCCGTCACAGCCGGCATCGAGCGCGTCGCCCCAGAGCTTCTCGTTCAGAATCTCGCCCGTGAAAATGAGTACTTTCACTTGGGGATGGGCCTCCTTGGTGTGACGGCATATCTCGATGCCCACCGTGGTGGAGCCACCCAAGCCGAGGTCGAGCAACACAAGGTCGGGCAACTGCTCTTTCATCAGCTTGAAATAGCTCTGCTCGGTGTCGGCCGTGCCGATGATATGTGCCTCGGGAATGTCGTTCTTGATAATACCTATCGTGCCCTTAAGCTCCAAGGGCACGTCCTCAACGATGATAATATTGAAATCTTTCATATCGATGTGATATTGATTTTTGTCATTGATAATATTCTGTTGGTGCTCCGCGGCGGGGCGTGTCATGCCCCGTTGAGCTGCTGCCAGCAACGCTCGGGCATGGTGATGATGATCTGGAGCTTGCCGTCATCGGAAGGCTGCGCCACCATGCCGCATCCCCTGAGATTGGTCAGCTCGCCCATCTCACGCACGATTTGCCGGCAAACCATAAACTTCAGGTCGCGTGTCTCGGGCGTGAACAGCGAGCGACAGCTCTCCTCGTTCACCGCGTAATGGTCCATCTCCACCTCGATGGCGATATAGGGCTTGTTGACAGCCGATACCCTTGTCGCGGGCTTGCGGCCCGCATTCAACTTTTTCAACAGGTCGAACAGGTAGCGGGTCACATCGGGTTCCAATCGCAACGGGGCTATCTGGCGCACGGCTTGCAGCGAGAGAATCTGGTAAAGCTCCTTGTAATAGCCGGCCAGTTCGGCTATGCCCTCAAGGTTTTGGTCTGTGCCGTCGATGAGTTGGCGTATGCGTGAGGGATAGTACATGGTCTCATGCTTGAGCGTGGAAAGGCAATTGTCGAGCACACTGTTGGACACATGCAACTGGTAATTGTCCATTTGCAGTCGTCGCAGGTTGTCCTCGGCCAGTTCGATGGATGTCTCTTGCGAGGAGGCTTGGGCGATAGACGACCGCAACGCGCTGCGGATCTCGCTCACAATCTCACGCAGGTTTCTCTGCTGTTCGTCTGATACGCTGTACCGATTGAAGTCGCTGAGCCGGTCGATGCCCTTGAGCTTCTCCTGATTGGAGAGGTTTTCGAGCAGCAGTCGGTTCATCGAGTTGATACGGTCTATGCAAAACCGGTAGTTCAGCCGGTATCGGTAATATATGAAATAATAGGCGGGAAAGATGACAGCGAGCAGCATCACCAAGAGGATGACGGCCACAGTCTTGTTGGTCTCACTCTTCTGCATGGTACGCACATACTCCGGCAAACTGCCGTCGGCACTCGCCTCGCGGAAGAGTTTGGTATAGATCCGGTTGTTCTTCTCATATACGTCCCACTTGTGCAGGGCCAGAGCAGCCACGGCTGTCTCGTTACTGATGTCGAGAAGTATGGCGGTATCGGTCTTGGCCAGATAGTGGTGGCAGCTGTCGGCGTATCGCAAGGTGGCGAGATAGGTGCCGTTGATATTGGAGAAATAGGCACTGTCGGCAAACTGTGAGGCC
>DBQL01000135.1 GCA_002305235.1 Prevotella sp. UBA1395
AGCCATCCAAGCGTAACATTTCGAAGATCATCGTGAAGTATGCCACGCTGAGTTACCTGCCGGTTATCAGGTGGTCGATGTGTCACAAGAGGGTGGTATTGTCATTATCCTTGGCCTCGCTGATATTCTCCGGCGTGTTGTTGGCTAACATGGGAGGTGAGTTTGTGCCCACGCTCGACGAGGGAGATTTCGTCATTCAGCCCGCGTTGAAGACCGGCACGTCGCTGTCTAAGACCGTGGAGCTGACCACACAGATGGAGAAGATACTCAAGTCTAAGTTCCCCGAGGTGCAGCAAGTGGTGTGCCGCATCGGTGCGGCAGAGGTACCCACCGACCCGATGTCGATGGAAGAGGTCGACATGATTATCAAACTCAAACCCAAAAGCGAATGGAAATCGGCCGGTAACAAGGAAGAATTGGCCGACAAGATCAAGGCGGCGCTGGCTGTAATCCCCGGGGTGGACTATGAGTTCACCCAGCCCATAGAGATGCGTTTCAATGAGTTGATAACGGGCGTGAGGTCGGATATCGCCATCAAGATATTTGGAGAAGACCTTGATTATCTCAATTTGAAGGCAGAAGAAATCAAGCGCTTGGTGCAGAATGTGCCCGGAGCGGCCGATGTCATCTTGGAAAAGACCACCGGATTGCCCCAGATGAACGTGCGGTATAAGCGTGACCGGATTGCCTTCTATGGCCTCGACGCCGAGACACTGAATGCTTATCTGTGTACGGCTTTCGGTGGTCAGGCCACCAACAGCGTCTTTGAGGGAGAGAAACGGTTTGATGTTGTGGTGAGATTGGACAAGTCATACCGTCATGATATCGATAACATCAGGCAGTTGCAAGTGCCACTTGCCAACGGCACCTTGATTCCATTGAGCGAGGTGGCCGATATAGCCTTGGCCGAAGGACCTGCCAAGATATCACGCGAGAACACCCACCGAAGGGTGGTGGTGAGTGTGAACGTGCGCAACCGAGACCTCAAGTCGGTGGTCGATGACATCCGTTCGAGGATCGATGCCAAGGTGCAGCTCATGCCGGGATATTACATTCAGTATGGCGGCCAGTTTGAAAATCTGCAAAATGCCACCAACAGACTGATGATAGTGGTGCCCATTGCATTGGCGTTGATATTCATTTTTTTGCATTTCGCCTTCAAATCCATGAAGGATACCATCATGATTTTCACGGCGGTTCCATTGTCTGTGGTGGGCGGAATCTTGGCATTGTGGATACGTGGCATGTCTTTCAGCATCTCGGCCGGCGTAGGATTCATAGCCCTGTTTGGTATCGCGGTGCTCAATGGAATAGTGCTTATCGAGCATTTGAAGCACTTGCGTGAGTCGGGAATGACCGATATGCGCCAGCTCATCCTTATCGGAGCCACCTCGCGTCTGCGTCCGGTGATGCTCACTGCTGCTGCCGCAGCGATGGGATTCCTGCCGATGGCAGTCTCCTCCGGAGCGGGCGCCGAGGTGCAGAGGCCGTTGGCCACGGTGGTCATTGGCGGCCTTATCACCTCGACCATGCTCACGATGGTGGCCTTGCCGTTATTGTTCATGCTCTTTCATGATGATGAAGGATTGAAATACAAGCTCGTGAGACTGTTCAAGTCTAAGAATTTCGTATTCCCATTGCTATTGGCGCTCTCCACGGGCACAGCGTGGGGGCAGGGCAGGGGGCTCGGTTTAGACCAAGCCATTGAGTTGGCGTTGACCCACAATGCCGAGCTGAAGGCCTACCGCCTGAAGGTGGATGAGCGGCGAGTGCTGGCCCTTCCCAAATGGGAATTGGACAAGACAAGGGTGTATTACGGCTTTGATCAGGCCAACATTGCAGACAACGGGCATGCCCTGCACACCCTTGGTGTGGAACAGTCGATGCCTTTTCCCACGGTCTTTGCCGAGCGCAACCGATACAAACGCATTGAAATCGAGGTGGCCCGGGCGGCGTTGCGGCGACAGGAGCTGCTGTTGGTCAAGCAGGTATCAACGGTGTATGATGAGGTGGTTTTCCTGCAATCGAAGCGTCGGTTCTATCAGCGGTTGGATAGTTTGTACGGTGTATTGAGCGAAAGTTCGGCCACACGCTATCGTTTGGGAGACATCAGCCATCTCGATGTGATGAATGCTCAGGCCAAGAAACGACAGTCGGCATTGGAGTTGGGACAGTTGGATTTCGACATTCGTGATGCCTATTCGCAGCTCAAGTCGCTGTTGCAGACCGGAGAGGAATATTTCATCGAGGCCGCGGAGCCTGCTCTTATCGCCGTTGTGACCCCCGATTTCTCGCAGCAGATTGACCTGCAGCAACTCCAACTGACTGCCAACCTGATTGGTTCTGACATCAAGATGGAGAAGCAAAAGATGCTTCCCGACCTGTCATTGGGCTACTTTTATGCCAACACCCCTCAGAAAAACCGCCGCGGATACAATGGTTTCGAGGTGGGTGTGAGTATCCCGCTGTTTACCAAAGCACAGCGTTCACGGGTGCAGGCGAGCCGAATGATGCTGGAAGCCAACCGGATGTCGCAAGACAACAGTAGGATACTTCTTGAGAGCAAGTACAAACGCTTGCTCGGCGAACTGTCGAAGCATCGGGCTGCGCTTGATTTTTATAACACCACCGGCAAGCAGCTGAGCGATGAGATTATTCGTTCGGCCACCAAGAGTTATAATGCCGGCGCCATCGACTACTATCAATTTGCACAAAGCATGGAGAATTCCATCAAGCTGCAATTAGACTATTATCAGGCCGTGGCAGCCTATAATCAGACCGCTTTGGAAATCAATTATCTCACTTTATAGACTATTCACCACAATGCAAATACGCACAATGAAAAAGATAGGTAAGATATGGCTGGTCGTCACCGTTGTCGCGATTGGCTTCTCATGCAACGGAAAGAAGGCCGATAGCGCCGAGCCGGCCGACGACGGACTCGTGGAAATCACTCAAGCGCAGTTTCAGGCCTCCGGTATGAAGGTGGGCAAGATCTCGCAGCAGACCTTTCGCGACAAGATATCGTGCAAGGGTTATGTCTCGGCACCGTCCAGTGCGATGTCTAAGATTTGTCCGCTCATACCCGGGAAGGTCAACAGCCTGCGGTACAAGATAGGCGATTACGTGCCTGCGGGAGCTGTGGTGGCCACGGTGTCGGGTAATGATTTCATGGCCCTTCAGCAGAGTTTTGCCGAGGCTGCGGCCGCTTACGCCAAGGCCAAGGGCGACTATGATCGTGTGCTGGCGTTGTGGGCCGAGAACATCGGGGCCAAGAAAGACTTGCAAGCAGCCAAGGCTTCTTATCAGGCCTCATACGCGAGCTATCAGTCGCTGCGCTCTCGCATTGCCGCTTTGGGCATCAGTCCGGCGCGCGTGGAGTCAGGAAGGATGTATACCCATTATCCCGTGGTGGCCCCCATCGGCGGGTATCTCACCCGCACGGATGCCGTCATCGGGCAGTATATCGACATGGAGACTCCCGTTGCGGAACTTGTCGACCTCAGGGCCGTGCAGCTGAGGCTCTCGGTCTATGAGACCGACATGGACCGACTGAAGGTCGGACAACTTGTGGTGTTTGCCACCGCGGGCAGTGACGACCGCACACTCTCCGCACGGCTGAGCACCATTGGTAAGACGGTGAATCCCGATTCTAAGATGGTCGACTGTATTGCCACCATCGATCAGGGCAGCAGGCTGTCTTTGGTCAATGAGAGTTTCGTGTCGGCCGAGATAGTGGTTGCTGCCCGTCAGCATACGGCTCTGCCCGTCGGCGCGGTGCAGAAGCATGGCAACGAATATACCGTCTATGTGGTGGAGAAGCATCGAGGCAACGTGTATAAGTTGAAAAAGACTGTTGTCAGCGTGGGCATGACCGACGGAGACTATATCGAAGTCAAGACACCACTCACCGGGCGCGACATCGTATTGCAAGGCATCGGCACGATGCAATAGTGCCCCGGCGCAGTTTTCTCCGGTCTTCGGTGCTTGTCTTTCTTCTGATCACCCATCCCTTGCGACCACCGGCGGGGCGCGGGGGATGGGTGTTTTTTGTCAGGATACCTTTGAAGGTGAGTTCTATTAATTACCACCGAATCAAAATAATAAAATCATGGGTTACGTTTTGCCATCTTTCGGCCTCTCTTCGGCTCAAATTGTCAGTCATCCTGCGGCTGAAGTTCGGCTGCGCTCGGTCAAACGAGCAAGCTC
>DBQL01000122.1:0-3552 GCA_002305235.1 Prevotella sp. UBA1395
TCGTCACCCTTGTTGTTGGTCATCATCGACCCGGGAATCTTTACCCGGTCGGCCAGTGTGGTGGAATACCATTGTTTGTCGACACCCTCATCGTGGCGGTCTGTCGCGAATCGCCAGTGGCCGGAGAGGTCTACGCGCTGGGCTTGGACGTGAGACATGCAAGACAATAGTCCAAAGAATAGAGTGATGATACGGTTTTTGTTGCCACTCATATTGCTGTTCGAGTATTGTTAGGTTAGATATTCGCTGTGTTTCGTTTCAGTATGCCGGATATGGCAGACCGTGAGTGCTGACAGCACTTTATTATGACGCGGTAAAGATATGGAGAATTGCGAAGAGCGGCAATGGATAATCTTCGGAAAAAAAATGGATAAAACTACGTTTTTCCCTTCACAGAATTCGGGTGGAAGGGGCTGACGGGCGGAAAGTGTAGGAGGGTATGGCTACACGATCCTTTACATACTACAATAAGACCCTTATATAAAATAATAAGGATAACGGTTTGGATCTGCGTGCCTTGGGTAGAAAAGGCGGGTGGCAAGACTGCTATCGCAGGTTTTTCTCCACCTTTTCTACGATGGTCATGGGATCGATCTGTGCGAGGCAGGCGTTGTCTCCCCGTTGACACGGACGTTTGCCATAGATGGAACACGGGCGGCAGGGCATGTCTATCTGCACCGCGTTCTCTGTGCTCTGTCCCCATCCCATGAATCCTGCCACGGGATGTGTGGCACCCCATACGCTCACCACGGGTGTGGCAACGAGTGATGCGAGGTGCATATTGGCACTGTCCATCGATACCATCACGTCGAGATGGCTCATGAGGATAAGCTCTTGGGTGAGTCCGTTGAGCAGCGACGACGCGTTGAGGCAGTTGGAATTTTGGGCCGCGATCTCGTCGATGATGGCTTTTTCCCTGTCTCCCCCGCCAAAGAGGAAGATGCGGCATGAGGGATGGTTGGCCGTGATCCGCGCGATGACCTGCTTCATCAGCGGCAGCGGATAGGTCTTTTGTTCATGGGCGGCAAACGGGGCGATGCCTATCCACTGCTGGAAAGCCTTTTTCTCGCCAATGGCCTCGGGCAACAGTCTGAGGTTGGCCTCCTCGGGTTTGAGCACGGAGGTGAACTCCGGCTTGACGGGATACCCCAGCTCCTCGAACACCTTGGCGTAGTTTTCGAATGCCGTGGGCAGTGGCTCGAGCACCTTATGGTTGCCCGAGGTGAGTTTCTTGCGCTGTTGTCTGTGCTTGTCGATATGTGCCACCTTGGTCTGGTCCACGTTGAATCTCATCCTGAGATAGTTAGACCTTATCACGTTGTGCAGGTCGGCCACGGCCGTGAAGTTCTTGGCAGCGAGTCTCCGGTAGAGTGCGTTCAGGCCCTTGATGCCGTGGTATTCGGTCTTGATGTCGGCCTCCATGAAGCTCACGTTTTCGGGCGCATGCTCAAAGAGCGGCCTTGCAAAAGGTCGCGAGAGCATGGTGATTCGAATGTGCGGATACTGCCGGGCGAGTGAGTGGATGACGGGAACAGTCATGGCTACATCGCCCATTGCGGAGAATCGGATGGCGAGGATGTGTTCGGTTTTCATAGGGAAGAAGAAGTGCGGTGGGGGCTTGTTATTTCTTCTTGTAGAGCACGGGATTGGTGCTGGGGTCGTTGTACATCTTCATTTGTCGGTACACCTTCATGTATTTTTTTCCGTCTTCAATGTCTTCGAGCAGCTGGTCGATGGCCAGCCCGAGGTCTTTCTGTTGCTCTTTGAGCACGTTGAGCTTTCCCTTGCACAGTTTGACGTGCTCGGGCGAGGCATCGTGTCGCTCTGCCTGCTCGTTCATGTGGTATATCTTGAGGGCGAGGATGGAGAGCCGGTCGATGGCCCACGCCGGGCTCTCGGTGTTGAGACGTGCCTCGGGCAAGGGTTTGATGTCCGAGTATTTCTGCCTGAAGAACGAGTCGATCTGCTCCACAAGGTCGGTGCGGTCTTGGTTGGAGCGGTCTATGCGTCGCTTGAGCGAGAGCGCCTCAAGAGGATCGATGTGTGGGTCTCGGATAATATCCTCGAGATGCCACTGCACGGTGTCAATCCAGCATTTCAGATAAAGACGGTTTTCAACAGAGTCTCTTTCGTACGGATTGCTGATCGGAGTGTCAATGTTGTCTTTGGTGTGATAATCTTCGATGGCCTTGTTGAAGATTTCGTTGCAATGCTGTGTAAATGACATGTTGCGTAAAGATTTTTAATTGTGCAAAGATATTAAATGATTTTGAACTGTGCAACATAAAGTTTCAAAAAAAGGTGATAGTTTATGCACAATGATAGGGTGTTTGTGCAACGTTATGTCAATTTTAAAGAGAAATATTTGCGTATCTGATAAAAATGTTGTTTCTTTGCAGCCGTTTTGTAGAAATTTATTAATAACATTTTAAAAAAGTTACAATCATGTCAGAAATCGAAGCAAAAGTTAAGACCATTATCGTTGATAAACTGGGTGTTGATGAAGCAGAGGTAAAGCCTGAGGCAAGTTTCACCAATGATTTGGGTGCTGATTCTTTGGATACTGTAGAGCTGATTATGGAGTTTGAGAAGGAGTTTGGTATCTCTATTCCCGATGACAAGGCTGAGACCATCCAGACTGTTCAGGACGCCATCAACTATATTCAGGAGAACGCTAAGTAATTGAGCGTTAAATGTTTAGCGTTTTCACAAGAAACGCTAAACTTTTATTTAAAAATTCAACTCAATGGAATTACAGAGAGTAGTAGTAACAGGACTTGGCGCCGTTACTCCGGTAGGTAACACACCCGAAGAGATGTGGCAGAACCTTTTGGCCGGAAAGAGTGGCGCAGCCCCTATCACTGCATTTGATACATCAAACTTCAAGACGACATTTGCCTGCGAGGTGAAGGATCTTAACGTCAATGATTACATTGACCGCAAGGAGGCTCGCAAGATGGATCGTTGCACCCAGCTGGCTATGATCAGTGCCATTCAGAGTGTGAAGGATGCTGGTATCGATTTGGAGAAGGAAGACATGACCCGCATCGGTGTCGTTTACGGCATCGGTATCGGCGGTATCAAGACCTTTCAGGACGAAGTGATGTATTACGGTCAGCATCAGGAAGATGGACCCAAATTCAATCCCTTCTTCATCCCCAAGATGATTTCAGACATCGCTGCCGGTCAGATAAGCATTCACTTTGGATTCCACGGACCCAACTATGTGACGACGAGTGCTTGCGCATCGTCTACCCATGCCTTGGCCGACGCGTTCAACCTGCTTCGCTTGGGCAAGGCCGACGTGATTTTGGCCGGTGGTTCAGAGGCTGCCATTTGCGATTGCGGCTTGGGTGGTTTCACGGCCATGCACGCCCTGTCTACCCGCAATGACGACCCCGAGCATGCCAGTCGCCCGTTCAGTGCCAGTCGCGACGGATTTGTCATGGGCGAGGGTTCGGGTTGCTTGGTGCTCGAGACACTTGAGCATGCGAAAGCCCGCGGTGCCAAGATCTATGCCGAGATGGTAGGCGAAGGCATGAGTGCCGATGC
>DBQL01000122.1:3653-18647 GCA_002305235.1 Prevotella sp. UBA1395
GCTTATCAGGTGAACATCAGCTCTACCAAGAGTATGACCGGTCACTTGCTGGGTGCCGCCGGCGCCGTCGAGGCTATGGTGTGCGTGCTGAGCGTGCAGAACGACATCGTTCCCCCCACGATCAACCACGCCGAGGACGACAAGGACCCTGACCTTGACTACAACATGAACTTCACCTTCAACACCGCACAGAAGCGTGAGGTGCGTGCCGCACTGTCTAACACCTTCGGGTTTGGCGGTCACAACGCATGTGTCATCTTCAAGAAGTATGCTGAATAAAGTAAGTATGCTCGCTAACATTATAGACAGAATAAGGCTCCCTTTCCGCAAGGATAAGGAGCTTTATTCTTCTTTGTATCATATCATCGGCTTCTATCCCCACAATATCAGCTATTACCGGTTGGCGTTGATGCACAAGAGCGCGACCTATCGCAACAAGAAGGGCAAGCCCGCCAACAACGAGCGGCTCGAGTTTCTTGGTGATGCCATCCTCGACGCTGCCGTGGGAGACATCGTTTACCGGCATTTTCCGGGCAAGCGCGAGGGATTTCTCACCAACACTCGTTCCAAGCTCGTACAGAGAGACACGTTGAACAAGCTCGCCCAAGAATTGGGATTGAGCGAGCTGATACGCTCCAATGGTCACACATCTTCCCACAATAGCTATATGGCGGGTAACGCCTTCGAAGCCCTTGTGGGAGCCATGTATCTCGATCGGGGCTACGATGCTTGCATGACATTTCTCAAGAAGCGCATCCTGTCGCAAATGATCAACATCGACAAGGTGGCCTACAAGGAAGTAAACTTCAAGAGCAAACTCATCGAGTGGAGCCAGAAAAACCGTGTGAGAATCTCTTTCCGTCTCGTCGAGGAGGGCAAGGACAACAACGGCAGCCCCACGTTCGCCTATCAGGTGATGCTCGAGAATATCGCGGGATGCACCGGTTCGGGCTTCTCCAAGAAGGAAAGTCAGCAAAATGCCTGCAAGGACACACTCGACAAGTTGCGGCGCGAGCCCCAGTTCATCGACGAGGTGTTTGCCGCCAAGACGGCCCGCACACAGATGGAGGAACAGCCTGTGGAGGCTATTCCCGAGACCGGCGACGACAAAGACTATATTATCGTGGTCGATGTGCATGATGGCGACGATGAACCGACTGCGACCGTCGCGACGGAGACATCGCCCATTGACACCGATGATGCCCCCGTGGCATCGGAAACGGCGGCAAGGCAGTGTGTCGATGATGGCGACGAGGATTTTGACCTGAGCCACATCAGCGCGAGGGCCAAGAGCGACGAGGAGATCATCGCGGCCGCCGAGCAGGCCGCTTTCTCCGAGAAGCAGTCGTGAAGATCGTGTGAATTTGCCGAAACATCAAATCAGAAAAGCCGTGTGTCAAGGGTTCCGTGAACATTGACACACGGCTTTTTTCTTTCGCACCCGGCGTATATCGGGTGAAGGGCCCACGGATTCCTGCCCGTCATCCACATGGCGTGCGTGACGCATGCAGACGGTGCGACGGGGCATTAACGCCTGTTGCTTCCGGATACGCGGAGATGACGCCTCTCGGACAGGGATGGTTTCCGCAATCGTTCGGGCAGCTGATGGTAAGGAATCAAGGATAAGTAGTCGAATAACAGGCTCGTTTCGAAAGGTTTTTTCCCCGTCATGGGGAGCATTTCGCGATGTCTCCGAGTGTTGCCTAAGCCGCTCGCGACCGCCTCGGCACAAAGAGAAACAAACCGCCGAAAACGGCCGGATTTCATAACGTCGCGCCATAGCTATCTTTTCGCGTCGCGATTACTATCTTTTCGTGTCGCATTTACTATCTTTTCGCGTCGCGATTACTATCTTATCGCAAGATGTTTCTAATATGTTGATTTTCAAGATGTTGTATTTTTGAGAAAGTTGCCCGACCCTGAGAATGGCGATGGGAGGGGCGGCAGAGGTATTAAAAATGCTAAATTGTGCCCCTTTTCCATTTTTTTAAGGTAATTTTGCATGCCTAACTGAGACTGTATCATCATGAGTTTAACAAAGATAGCAGGTAAGTTCTTCATGCCACGCCAATGCGAACTCGAGGGTCATTACACCCATCCGGAGGCGTTGCAGCGGAATGTGTTCAACTATCTGATCAGCAAGGGGCAGCGCACCGAATATGGCCGCAACCACCTCTTGGCCGCCACCCACAACTATGAAGAGTTTGCGGCCAATGTGCCGGTGAACAGCTATGAGGAGCTGAAGGCCGACATCGATCGGATGCGCCACGGCGAACCCGACGTGCTGTGGCCCGGACAGGTGAAATGGTTTGCCAAATCATCGGGCACCACCAACGATAAATCCAAGTTCATACCCGTGTCGGCCGACGGCCTGCACAACATCCACTACAAAGGAGGAAAGGATGTTGTGGCACTCTATCTGCGCAACAATCCCGACAGTAGGCTCTTCGACGGCAAGTCGCTCATCCTTGGCGGCAGCCATTCGCCCAACTATAACCTCGACGGATCGCTCGTGGGCGACCTCAGCGCGATACTCATCGAGCACATCAACCCGATGGTAAATCTCTTCCGCGTGCCCAAAAAACAGACGGCCCTGCTCTCCGACTTTGAGCTTAAGCGTGACAGGATAGCGCGTGAATGTGCCGGAAAGAATGTAACAAACATCTCCGGAGTGCCGTCTTGGATGTTGAGCGTGCTGGTGCGCGTGATGGAGATCACGGGCAAGAAAACCCTTGAGGAAGTGTGGCCCAATATCGAGGTGTTCTTCCACGGAGGCATCGCCTTCACCCCCTACCGCAAGCAATACGAGCAGCTCATCACCTCGCAGCGCATGCGATACATGGAGACCTATAACGCATCGGAGGGCTTTTTCGGCATTCAAGACGACCCCAACGACTCCTCGATGCTCCTCATGCTCGACTACGGCGTGTACTATGAGTTTATGCCTCTCGAGGATGTGGGCCGCGAAAACCCCTGCGTGGTGCCCTTGGAAGGCGTGGAACTCGACCGCAACTACGCCATGCTCATCACCACCTCGTGCGGACTGTGGCGATACATGATCGGCGACACGGTGAGGTTTACGAGCAGGCAGCCGTATAAATTTGTCATCACCGGCCGCACGAAATATTACATCAATGCCTTTGGCGAGGAGTTGATCATGGACAATGCCGAGAAGGGACTGGCCTTCGCCTGCGAGCAGACCGGGGCACAGGTGAGCGAGTACACCGTGGCACCGGTATATATGGACTCCAATGCCAAGTGCTGTCACCAATGGCTCATCGAGTTTAACCGTGAGCCGGAAGACATGGACCGCTTTGCCCGGCTGCTGGACAATAAGTTGCAGGAGATCAACTCCGACTACGAGGCAAAGCGTTTCCATAATGTCACGCTGCAGCATCTCGAGATTGTCAAGGCCCGCCCCAACCTTTTCAATGACTGGCTCAAGGCCAAGCAGAAGCTCGGTGGACAGCACAAGGTGCCCCGACTGAGCAACTCACGACGAAACATGGACGAGCTGTTGGAGATGAACTGATCGCGGCAGGAGGCGCGACCTCTCTCCCACTCCATTCTCCACAACGGCGAAAGACGGCGCTCATGCCCGGTCGGACGACTGCCATAGGCTCTCGCCATACTTACCATCAGAACCAATCGACAATGAAAATACCGTTTGTCAACAGAATAACCGGAAATCCGTTTCCAAGCGGAGCATGGGTAGGAGCGATGCTATTGATGCTCCTTGTCGTCTCTTGCGCCCGTATGGGCAACCCCGACGGCGGATGGTTTGACGAGACTCCGCCCAAGGTGGTGAGTGCCTCGCCCGAGGACAAAGGGACCAATGTGCGCACCAAGCGGATATTCATCAATTTCGATGAGTTTGTCACCATCAGCAATCCCACGCAGAATGTGGTGATCTCGCCACCCCAGATCGAGGCCCCCGAGATCAAGGGGCAGGGCAAACGCATCAGTGTTGAGCTGGTCGACTCGCTCAAACCCAACACCACCTATACCATCGACTTCTCCAATGCCATCAGCGATAACAACGAGGGAAACCCCTTGGGCAACTACACTTACAGCTTTTCCACCGGCGATCACATCGACACCCTTGAGGTGTCGGGATATGTGTTGCAGGCCGACAACTTAGAGCCGGTCAAGGGAATACTTGTCGGAGCGTATGACGACCTGAGCGATACGGTGTTCAAGAAACGACCCATGATGCGCGTGTCGCGCACCGACTCGAGGGGCCGTTTTGTCATCAAGGGCATCGCGCCCGGTCGCTATCGTGTCTTCGCACTGATGGATGCCGACGGCGACTATGTCTTCGGACAGAAGAGCGAGATGCTCGCTTTCAACCACGACATCATCGAACCCTCGTCGAGACCCGACGTGCGGCAGGACACGACGTGGATAGACTCGCTACGCATCAAATCCATAGATCGGGTGCCCTACACCCATTTCCTGCCCGATGACATCTGTCTGCGGGCGTTCAACGAGATTCTCACCGACCGTTACCTCACCAAGAGCGAGCGCGGTGAGGCCAACCGTTTCACACTGTTTTACAGCTATGGCGACAGCATCCTGCCACAAATCAGGGGCCTGAACTTCAATGCCGACAGCGCGTTTATCATCAACAGCTCACTGAAGAGAGACACCATCACCTATTGGCTGCGCGATACGGCGTTGGTCAATCAGGACACGCTGCAGATGGTCGTGAGCCATCATATCACCGATTCACTCGGTGTTTTGAGGTTACAATCGGACACGTTGAAAGTCATTTCAAAGCAATCATACGCCAAACGACAGAAAGAACAGCAGAAGAAATGGGAGGCTTGGCACAAGAATGAGGAGAAAAAGCGAAAGAAAGGCGAGCCTTACGATTCTGTCATGCCCCGAGAGGCGTTGAAGCTCGGCATCACTCCCTCGGGAGAAATGGACCCCGACCAAAACGTGACCATCGCCTCGCCCGAGCCGCTGAGTACCGTAGACACGGCACACATCCATCTCTATTCCAAGCCGTCGGGCGACAGCCTGTGGTACAGGGAACCCTTTGAGATGCACCGGAAAGATGCCGCGACCTATATCCTCAAGGCTGCGTGGAGACCCGAGACAGAATACAGTTTCGAGGCCGACAGCGCATCATTTACCTCGATCTACGGACTGGTCTGCCCTCCGGTGAAAGTGGGATTGAAGGTGAGGCCTAACGACGCGTACGGCACGCTGCTCGTATCGCTCGGCGGAATGGATGGGAAAAGGGTCATCGCGCAACTCTTGGACAAGTCGGACAACGTCGTGAAACAGGTTTACTCCTCGTCGGGACAGCTCGAGTTTTATTATCTTCAGGCCGGCACGTATTATCTCCGCATGATCGTAGATGATAACGGCAACGGACTGTGGGACACCGGAAGTTATGACGAGGACCGCCAGCCCGAGCAGGTGTTCTATTATCCCGAGGGCATAGAATGCAAGGCCAAGTGGGACGTGAGCCGTACGTGGGCACCCGCCTCCACCCCACTCTACAAGCAGAAACCAAGCGAAATCACCAAGCAGAAAGGCGAGAAGGAGAAACAGGTACAGCACCGTAACGCCGACCGCGCCAAGAAACTTGGTATAGAATACATCTCTAAAATCAACGGACAATGATGAAACAGTTCAGAATACTCATGATGGCCATGCTCCTGTTGGCAGCGGGCCGCCAAGCGTCGGCACAGTGTTCATTCCGCAATACGGCTTTCAAAGCGGGTGAATTTCTGTCATATAATCTCTATTTCAACTGGAAATTCGTATGGGTCAAAGCCGGTACGGCGTCTTTTTCGACCGTGCAGAGCGTCTATCACGGCACTCCCGCCTATCGTGGAAGCCTGATCACGCGCAGCAGCAGCAAGGTAGACAAGATGTTCATGATGCGCGACACGCTGCTGTGTTACAACTCGCTCGACCTCGAACCCCTCTACTATCGCAAGGGCGCAAGAGAGGGATCGCGATACACGGTGGACGAGGTGTTCTACTCATATCCCAACGGTCAGTGCCAGATCAGGCAGCACAGACAGCATAATGACGGCAGCCATTCATGGGAGAAAAAGGTGTCGAGGGATTGTATCTACGACATGATGAGCATCTTCCTGCGTGCCCGGTCGTTCAATCCCACGGGTTGGAAGAGTGGCCACGACGTGGATTTCCCGATGGCCGACGGCAACAGTGTGAATCCTGCCAAGCTTCGATTTGTGGGCAAGGTGAATATCAAGGCCGACAACGGACACACCTACCGCTGTTTGCAACTGGCCTATCTCGAGAACGAGAACAACGACGGCTACAAGAAAATCGTTGACTTCTTTGTCACCGATGATGCCAACCACATTCCCGTGCGCCTCGACATGCACCTGAAATTCGGTAGTGCCAAGGCTTTCCTTGTGGGCATGAAGGGTGTGAGAGGACCCGTGGAGGCCGTGGTGAAATAATCTCCTGACAGTCGGTCAGACGACAGAATGGCTCACGACAAGGGGCACGACAATCGCCATGCAGATGGTGTTGTCGTGCCCCTTGTTGTGGTTTATCGGTAGGCGTATGGTCTGAGCCTGTCGCGTGAAGAGCTTTCAGGTGTGGCGCTCATGCCGTTTCCCCGGATGGTCACGGGTCATTCGGCGATCGACTTGATCTCCTGAAGCGTGATATTCCCAATGATATTGATGATCTCAAGCTCGCCCTTGTCGGTGGAATACAGTGAGTACTCATACTTTCCCTTGCCCAAAGGCTTCATGTAGATGATGACATTGCTCGGCCCGTCCTTATAGCGCATCACCTCTTCCCACGGACTTCGGCCGTAGACCAGCGTGGCATCCTTGGCAATTTTGCTGATCAGCGCGTGCCGTTCGCAGGTCATTACCTTGAGGTTGTCTATCTTCGAGGCGATTTTTTTGATGTTCCGGTTGCCCACATTGATATTGGGCATCATGCGGAACATGGCTTTAGACACCACCACGGTCGATACTCCGGTGGTGTTTTCGTATTTCGAGAACAGGCTGCTTTGGGCGTTGGCGGCGCACCAGCAGAGAGCCATGACGAGCAGAGTGATAATCTTTTTCATTGTAACTTCTTCGTTTCCTTATTGTTTATCTTGTCAATCCCCTTGTTCAGAGCCATCGAGAACTTGGTCAGCGCACGCTCGGTCTCCCCGGCAGCGTCTTTCGGATTGTCGTAGGTCTCTACGGTTTCAGACAGCGGTGTGGCCGTGCTTTCGCGATGGTTGAGCCATGTTCCCATGGAGAGCAGCACCAATAATCCGGCGGCCATGCCCGTGATCCATCTCAGACTCATGGTGCGTGCCCTGCGGTTGGTGGTCTTCTCTACCGTGTTCCAGCACTCAATGTCGTGGGTGAGTCGTTGCTCCAGCCCCTCGGGCACACTGTTTGCGGGGTCGAAGAGCTGGGTGAAGAGCAGCCGGTCGGCCTCCAAATCCTCGGGCACATCGTTGCCTTGGAAGAAATTCTTGAGTTGTTCCTCCTCGTCTTTAGTGGTTTGAGCCTCGTAAAACCGTTCGAGTTTCAGTCTTATTTCGTCTGTGGTCATGATAACATATTGATGTTCTGTTATAATCTGACGGCCTTCAGCTTGTCTCTGACGGCCTTTCTCGCCCTGCTCAGGGCTACTCTGATGTTGACGGCATTGAGGCCCGTACGGGCTTCAATTTCCTCATAGCTGAGGTCGTCGATGTCGTGGAGGGTGATAACCAACTTCTGTTTGTCGGGCAGAAGACTGATGGCCTTGAGCGCGAGCGAGGCTTCCTGCCGTTGCTCCATGTCCTCGTGCGCGTTGCGTTCGGTTTGCAGTTGGTACTGTTCCGGTTCCTCGTCGTTCTCTTTGAGGTGCTTCTTGCGATGCTGGTCGTAATAGAGATTGCGCAGCGTCGTCACCGCAAAGGCTTCCGCGTTGTCGGGTATCTTGAGGTCTTCGCGCTTTGTCCACAGGCGCAGCATCGTGTCTTGAACGAGGTCTTCAGCTTCCTGTTGACTGCCTGTCAGACGCCATGCCACGGCATACATGCGGCGGTGACAAGGTATAAAAGTGTTTTTGAAGTCGGAGGCATCCATCCTTGATAATTAACAGACGTAACTTTTAAGGTTTCGTTACAATTTATTTCAGTGAATTTTAGGTGTCGCAGAAGTTGTTTTGCGGAGTTCAAGAAGTTATGATGAGGAGTTAAAGACGTTAAAAAGGCTATTGCTTAGCCCGGAAGTTAAAGAAAGGCGCGACGGTCGTCGGGTAGTTACCAAGTGATGTCTTGCATCTTCCCTGACCTCTCTACCCTCTTTGACTTCTCAAGCCAACTTCTCTTACTTCCTTAACTTCTCATCATAAGCTTCATAATATTAAATTTCCTCTTCTCCGAACGGCTGTGCCGAGACGCATCGCATGTTCTTCTCCAATTGTGCAACACTGCTCGCACCCACCAGCACGCTGGTCATTCCCGGTCGGTGAAGAATCCATGCCAAGGCCATCTCGGCAAGTGTCTCGCCGCGTGCCGCGGCCGTGGCGTTGAGCCGTTGCAGATAGGCAAGGAGATCGTCGGTGAGCTGTTCCTCCCTGAGAAACTTTCCGATGGCCATCCTGCTGTCTTTCGGAATGCCGTTGAGATAGCGGTCGGTGAGCAGTCCTTGTGCCAATGGCGAGAAGCTGATGAATCCCACTCCCTGCTCGGCGCAGTAGTCGAGTATGCCCTGCTCGATAGGCTTGCGGTCGAGAAGGTTCAGCCGTCCCTGATAGATGAGCAGTGGCACGCCGTGAGCCTTGAGATATTCCACGGCAACCTTGAGGGGTTCGAGCGGCCAGTTGGAGATGCCGAGGTACAGAGCCTTGCCCTGTTTCACGATGTCGGTCATGGCCTGCAGCGTCTCCTCCACGGGCGTATCGGGGTCGTAGCGATGGCTGTAGAACAGGTCTGCATAGTCCAAGTGCATGCGTCTGAGGCTTTGGTCAATGCTCGCCATGAGATATTTTCGTGACCCGAAATTGCCGTATGGCCCCGGCCACATGTCGTATCCGGCTTTTGTCGAGATAAACAACTCGTCGCGATAGGGTTTGAAATCATCGTCGATGAGTCGTCCCATCGTCTCCTCGGCCGACCCGTATGGCGGTCCGTAGTTGTTGGCGAGGTCGAAATGCGTGATGCCGTGGTCGAAGGCATAGTGCGTGATGGCCCTCGACCGTTCGTAGGGATCCACGCCCCCGAAGTTGTGCCAGAATCCCAAACTGATCTTGGGCAGCATCACCCCCGACCGTCCGCAGCGGCGGTAGAGGTTATCGGAATCGTCATATCGGTTCTCCGAGGGCATGTAAAATCCCTTGAGATCCATTTCCTTCATGGTTCTTCCTTGCATGGTCTTCAATGTGTTGTGCTGCCCGTCAGGCGTGCAGCGGGTTGTTGTTATGCCTTGTCCTTATCGTCTCGGATGAGTTTCAGGAGTCGCTCCACAGCCTCTTCCTCGGGGATATTCTTCTCCACGCATTGCTGTCCGCGGTATAGCGACACCTTCTTAGGTCCTGCACCCACATAACCATAGTCGGCATCGGCCATCTCTCCCGGTCCGTTCACGATACATCCCATGATGCCGATCTTCAGTCCTTTGAGTTCAGAGGTGGCCTCCCTGATGCGTGCGATGGTTTCCCGGAGGTCGTACAGTGTCCGTCCGCAGCCCGGACAGCTGATGTATTCGGTGCGTGTGGTACGCAGTCGGGCGGCCTGCAGGATGCCGAAGGCAGTGTCTTCGATGATGTCATACGAGAGATTTCCGTCGTTCATCAGCCAGATGCCGTCTGTCAATCCATCGATCATCAGCGCGCCCATGTCTGCCGCAGCCTCCAACTGGAACTCGTCCTTGTCGTTGAGTCGGTACATCTGCGCGAAGACCACGGGGTTTGTCACGCCGGCCGCCATCATCTCATGCACCAGCGCGCGCTGTTCTCCGAGCCGGTTTTGATGATTGCTTGTGCTCACCACCACTACCTCGGGATGGGCCTTGAGGCATGCCAGATACTCTTCGGCGGGAGTGCCATATTGCAGCACCAAGAATTTCACCCCGGCCTGTACCAGTCCTATAAACGGCATGGCGGTCACCGGGAATATCGGGAACAGGTTTGTGGCGGCTTTGCCCTTGAGCTGTCCCTGTTGCTGCATTTGCGCGTAGAGCGTGTAGTCGATGATGTATTTCCGGTTGTCGTCAATGCTCTCGGGCATTTCGCCGCCGGTGTATATATAGTCTGCCGTGGGTCTCGTGCCTTGTGTTTTGGTGGTTTCCGCGGTCTGCGGCACACCCTTTTTCCCGGTCATGATCACGATGGGCAGATGGCGTTCGCCGATGTTGCCTGCCGCCTTGGTGGTTCTTCGCGCAGGCCTGATCCAGTCGAATCCCTCGTATGGCGTGCCGGGAATCATCAGGTGCCCGGCCTTTCGGCCGATGTAATCCACGAGATGGCGTGCCACGGGAATCTCTGCTTCGGGTTCCTCCGAGAGCGACACGCGAATAGTATCGCCTATGCCGTCGGCCAGCAACGCGCCGATTCCCACCGCGCTCTTGATTCGCCCGTCCTCGCCTTCGCCTGCCTCGGTCACGCCGAGATGCAGCGGATAGTGCATGTCCTCGCGCTCCATCGTCTCCACGAGCAGTCTCACCGACCTCACCATGACCACCGTGTTGCTGGCCTTGATAGAGATAACCACGTCGGCAAACCGCTCTTTCTTGCAGATACGGAGAAACTCCATGCAGCTCTCCACGATACCCTCGGGCGTGTCTCCGTATCGGTTTCTGATGCGGTCGGAGAGCGACCCGTGGTTCACGCCGATGCGCACGGCCGTATGGTTTTCCTTACAGATATTGAGGAAGGGCACAAACCGTTCTTCTATCTTTTTGAGTTCTTGGGCATATTCCTCGTCGGTATATTCCTGCTTCACGAATTTTCGTGCCGGGTCCACATAGTTTCCCGGGTTGATGCGCACCTTCTCGGCGTATCGTGCGGCCACGTCTGCCACGTTGGGATTGAAGTGGACATCGGCCACCAAGGGCGTAGAGAATCCGTCGGCCCGTATTCCGGCGTTGATGTTCTTGAGGTTTTCGGACTCCTTGATGCCCTGCGTGGTGAGTCTCACCAACTCTCCTCCGGCCTTGATGATGCGTTCCGACTGTTCCACGCACGCCTTGGTGTCGTTGGTGTCGGTAGTGGTCATCGACTGAATGCGCACCGGTTTGTCGCCGCCCATGCCGAGGGCGCCGACCTGTACCGGCGAGCTTTCACGACGGTGATAGTTGAATAGGTCTGTCATATCAGTGGTTGGGGGTGTCGGCCCCCGTTTAGTTGCATTTGTATTCGTAGTCTTTGATGGCGGCCAGTTCGGCGTTTGCCTTCTCGATTTTCGAGCCGAGGCCTGCTTTCCATGCCTCAATCTTCTTGGCGATGCTGTCGTCTCCGATGGCGATCATCTCCGCGGCGAGTATCGCCGCGTTCTGCGCGCCGTTCACTCCCACGGTTGCCACGGGTATGCCGGGAGGCATCTGTACGATGCTCAGCAGGGCATCGAGACCGTCGAGCATGCCTTTGATGGGCACGCCGATGACCGGCAGGGGGGTAGAGGCGGCAATGACGCCGGGCAGGGCGGCAGCCATTCCGGCGGCGGCGATGATCACCTTGATGCCTCGGGCCTTGGCATTCTTGGCAAAAGTCTCTACCGCGTCGGGTGTGCGATGGGCCGACAGGGCGTTCACTTCAAAGGGAATCTGCTGGTCGTTGAGCCACTTGCAGGCTTTCTCCATGACGGGAAGGTCGCTGGTAGAGCCCATGATGATACTGATGATTGGTTTCATGTTGTGTCTGTTTTATATGATTTGATGATGTGTCGCGATGTGAATTGTGCCTCGCGGCATGCCTTGGGCGATGCCGCGGCAGGTTTCAGATGATGAGCCAGAAGCCCGCTATCATACCCACGAGGAATCCGGCGACCACCTGCAGGAGCGTGTGTTGCCTCAGTATCATGCGGCTGGTGCCCACCATGCCGGCGATGAGCATGATGACGCAGAACCACCACAGGGGGTTGAAGGCGAACAATATGGAGAAGGCCAGCAGCGCACCCTCGAAGCCTCCGATGGCCGCCGAGTGGGTGGAGATTTTCCACCACACGTTGATGATGGCGCACGCCACCTGTATCATCAGCGCCGCCAAGAGGATATTGGCCATGAACTGCGGTATGCGCATGGTGGTCATGAGATAGTAGCAGGCAAAATAGCAGAGTATGGCGATGATGTATGGCACCATGCGTCGCTCCTTTTGCCCGATCTCCAAGGTAGACCAGCCCTGATAACGGCGGTACCCGTGTATGAGCAGTGTGGGCAGGAGGATGGTGAAGAGGTAGACCATCGTGAGCACCATGAGCTTGTATTGCCACGGCATGAGGCTCATGTAGCTGAAGATGAACAGTGCGATAAGCCCGATAAAGGGCAGGTAGAACGGCGTGAAGACCATGCTCATCACGCGCGCCGCCAGTATGATGTTCTTTTCTTTCATGTGTGGATGTATAGTCGGTGTGCTTATGTTTTCCTGAGCCTTGCCACCGGAATGCCCAACTGTTCGCGGTATTTGGCCACGGTGCGTCGGGCGATGGGGAATCCGCGCCTCTTCATCTCCGCGGCGAGGGCATCGTCGCTCAGGGGCGTCGATGCCTCTTCTTGCGCGATGAGGTCTTTCAGGGCGAGTTTGATTTTGCGCGTAGACATCTCCTCGCCGTCCTTGGTCACGTAGCTGTCGGTGAAGAAAAACCTCAGGGGGAAGGTTCCCCATCGGGTCTGCGCGTATTTCACGTTGCTCACGCGCGATATGGTCGAGATGTCGAGTCCGGTCTTCTCGGCGATGTCTTTGAGAATCATCGGCCGCAGATCGGCCTCGTCTCCGTCCTGAAAAAACTTTTTCTGCCAGTTGATGATGGCCTTCATCGTGACCGACAGCGTGTGCCAGCGCTGCTTCACGGCTTCGATATATCCCTGCGCCTTCTCCACTTTCTCCTTGGCGTAGAGCAGTGCTTCTTTCTCCTGCCGGTTCATTTGCCGGCGGTTGGCCTTGTAGGTGTTGACCATATCGGTGAACGATGGCGAGACCTTCAGTTCGGGTATGCGGCCCCGGTTGATGGTGAAGCTCACGTTGCCCATATCGTCAGTGTCGACCACAAAGTCGGGGGTAATCTGCTGTGTGTTTCTCCCGAGCGTCTCTCCGAGTGCCGCTCCGGGTTTGGGGTTGAGTTTGCGCAACTCCTGTTGCACGATGTCAGCCTGCGCGTCAGACAGTTGCAGCGCGGCCGCGATCTTGTCCCAGTGCTTCTTGGTGAACTCTTCGAAATGGTCGCCGATGACGCGTCGCATGAGGTCTTTGAGCTTTCCGTCGGGCCTTCGGGCTATCTGCAGCAGCAGGCACTCCTGCAACGACCGTGCGCCGATGCCCGCGGGGTCGAAGGCTTGCAACTTGTGCAGCACGTTCTCGATGTCTTGCGGCTCCATGTCGATGTTGTGATACACGGCCAGCTCGTCGGCAATGTCGTCGAGACTCTTGCGCAGCAGTCCGTCGTTGTCTAACGACCCGATGAGATATTCCATCACGTCTTCCTGCTGCGGGGTAAGCTCTGTCAGTCCCATCTGCTCCTTGATCTTGTCGTAGAACGACGTGGTGTCGCCCCATACAATTTCCTCATAGTCGGCGTCGGGGTTTCCGGGCGATGCCGTCCTCATGTCTGCCGTGGGCATCTCGTCGTCGCTTCCGAGGCTTTCGAGGGCGCTGTCGAGCGCCTCCTCGCGCTCTTCGCGCTCGCTCTTGGCCTCATATTGCTCGTCATCGTCGCCTGCGGCGCTCTCGCCGGCCTCCGCGCTCATGTCGTCGGGCATGTCGAAGTCGTCGCGCACCTCTTCGAGAGCGGGGTTGTCATCAAGTTCGGTGATCACGTTCTCCTCCAATTCTGCCAATGGCATCTCCAGCAGTTTCACCTGCAACATTTGCTGTTGCGAGAGGCGTTGCTGCTGCACCTGCTGTTGGGTTTGATGTTGAATGAGTTTTTGTGCCATAGTCGTCGTGGCCCTTGGGGGCCGTTATTTCCAGTAATCGTTGAGCTGGGCGGCGAGTGCCGCGAGCTTCTCGGGGGGTTGGTTGCCAAAGCGTTTCCATATCTGCATGCAGGGCGTGAGCAGCGGGTGTATCATGATGTCCTCGTGAGAGAGCAGCGGGTCGCAAAAGCGAAACACCTCCATCACGTCGGTCACCTCTTCGGGCGTGGAGTGGATGAGACGTGCCAGCTCCACCACCTCGGGCGTTTCGCAGACCATCGTGTCGGGTACCAGCCTGAAATAGAGGTCTAATATCATGATGAGTTTCACCGGAGTGAGCGGGTTGGGCGTTGTGGAGCCGTCGACAGGCTTGAAGTCTCGCTCCCACGACTCGTTGGTCTCCACGCCGGCATAGAACTCCTCTGAATTGCCAAAGCCGCTCATCTGTCGCAGCAGCGCCACGGCTCTGGCGAGCTTCTTGGGTCGCGAGGCATACCTGTCCCACAGCTGTCGGATGCGCGGCGTGTCGAGGCGGCGCAGGGTATACATGCGCCGGTAGAGATAGGCCGGCTCGATGTGCAGCTCGAGGGCGAGGTCTACGAGTCCGCGGTGATACATCGGCTTGAGGCCTTGCGGCCGTTTCAGATAGAGTTGCATGAGGAGCAGCCAGTATTCATCATGCCATAACGAGTGTCTGACCATAACGATTTCTTCTGATGGTGAACCCTGCCGTGGCGCCTTGCAGCGTGCGGAATATGGTTTTGCAAATATACGCTTTTATGCGATAACTGCCAAAACATTGCAGTTTTTTGTTTGGCGGCAATGGCGATTGCCGCCCGTGCGCCCCGCGCGACGACCTGCCACGGCACGGGGCGGGGCACCGGAGCCTGTCGCCGCATGCCGTGGAAGCGGAGAGGGCAGGGTGGGGCAG
>DBQL01000127.1:0-4372 GCA_002305235.1 Prevotella sp. UBA1395
GGGCGAAAAATTGTCGTGAGATAATTGCCCATCCCCTTTTTTATTGTCAATCAGGCTCATGCCGCGGGGTGCCCCTCAGGATTGAGATGGGGTTTCTCCGCGGTTTTTCAGTCTCGGCATTCAGGCCGTGCCGCAGGGCTTCGCGAGCCTTCGGCCTCTGTGCAGGGCCTTGCCTTACCGGGCATCCATCGCCTGCGGGTCGCCCCTTTACATATTGACCAATGGGGCGACAGTGGCGTTCGGATATAAAAAAATAATGGTTGAAATATCTTGAAAAATCTCTGTGGAAAGCCGTTTTTCTTTGAAAAATTCGGGGCCGCATGAGAAAACGGTCGAAAATCTACCGTTTTTTACATGTTTGATATTCAGCAACTTGTAAAAAATTGACAAATCATGGCATCGCGATTGCATAGTAATCGCGAGTCGATTAGATAGTTTTCGCGACGCGATGGCTATCTGATCGGGTTGCGATGACTATCTGTTTGCGCCGCAAATGTGAGTGAAGTCTGCGCCAAAAGCCTTTTTTCGTGACAAAGTAAAGGCCCGGTCGCGTGACGACCGGGCCTTGAGGCTTGTGCGATGACGTTTTCGAGACCTTCTGTTTTCTTTTTGAAGACCTCCCGGAAACGTATATTCTGATGAATTATCTTGACTCGCTGTCGCCATGATGGCATGTTGCCGGCAGTGGCGGCGCGAGTTTCGACCCCGGGCAATGTGTGCCGATTGCCCGAGGCGAGGGTTGTTATGCCTTGATGTTGGGTTCCTCGAGGCCCAAGCCTTTCTTCTTGTCGACCACCTTTAAGATCAGTCCGATGACCAGTGCGGCAACGCCGAGGCCGGCCAACATGATGAGCGGTGCGGTGTAGTCGAGCTGTGTGGCGTCGGTCACTCCGGGGTTGGTCTTGTCGAGAACCTTACCGATGAGCAGCGGGAAAAGCCACAATCCGATGTTCTGAATCCAGAAAATCAGGGCGTAAGCCGATCCGATGATCTTTGCGTCGACGAGTTTAGGCACGCTGGGCCACAGTGAGGCAGGCACCAACGAGAACGACGCGCCGAGCACAAGGATGGTGAGATAGGCCACCACCACGCCGCCAACCTCGTTGCCTTGGAATGCCGGCAGCACGAAAGCGAAAGTGAGGTGACAGGCAATGAGCAACAGAGAACCCAAGACCAGCATAGAGGCCGCCTTGCCCTTGTGGTCTACATAGTTGCCGAGGATTGGGGTGATGCCCACGGCCAAGAGTGGGAACACGGCGAAGATCGACTCGGCCGACTGGCGCATGTAGCCCATGTAGCAATAGGTGATCAGGGCTACAACCGACACACAGAGCACGCTGTATTTCACGATCTTGTTTTTCATGAAGTTGAACATGAACGCTGTGGCGGCCACAATGAGCATGATGATGTATTGGGTGATGGTCACCGAGGTGGAGGCCCAGAATGAGTCGGCCGGCACTTCCGTGAAGGTGAGGTTGCACTGAAGCATGTTCACGGCATACTTCTGGAAGGGGAAGATGGCCGAATAGTAGAGCACACAGAGCAGCGACACGAGCCAGAAGCCGCTCGAGGAGAGTATCTGTCCGAGGTCTTTGACCTTGAACGGGTCGTCTTTTTCCTCGGCTTCGCCGGTCTGCGCGTCGAGTTTCTTGTCCATGAAGAAGTAGACCACGAGCATGATGAGGGCGATGCAGAGCAGCACCACGCCAAAGGCGACAGAGCGTGCAACATCGATTTGGCCGCCCAGCTTGGCGAAGAACGGCGAGAAAATCATGCAGGTGGCCACGCCGAGACGTGCCAATGCCATCTCAGAACCCATCGCCAATGCCATCTCGCGGCCCTTGAACCACTTCACGATACCGCGCGATACGGTGATGCCACCCATTTCGGCACCGCAGCCGAAGATCATAAAGCCGCACGCGGCGAGCTTGGCTGATGCCGGCATGCCCTCGTAAAAGGGCGACACACCCAACTGCTCGAACACGGGAATGTGGTTGAGGTTCTCGGTGAACCATGTCTCAAGGCCGCTGCCAATGAAACTTTGGCTCACGGCATAATACTTGATACATGCTCCGGCGAGCATCACCGCGCCCGAGAGAAGGGCCGTGAAGCGCACGCCCATCTTGTCGAGGATGATACCGGCAAAGATGAGGAAGAACACGAATACGTTGAGGAAGGTCTCCGACCCCTGCATCGTTCCGAATGCCGTGGAGTCCCAGCCGCGCTGGGTGAGCATCAGGTCTTTGATGGGAGAAAGGATATCCATGAAGATGTAGGCACAGAACATGGCCAGTGCCAAGAGCAAGAGGGCCGTCCAGCGAACGGCTGCCGAGTCTCGCAAAGTTTGTTTTACTTGATCTGTCATATTGTTTTTTTAGATGATTCTCGCTTTCCAAGCAGGGGGTATAGGAGCGTCGGGGCGCGGGGTGGCGGTGTCAGTACGTTGGCCTTTGAGGGTTGAGTTCCTGTCGGTAGCGGTTGGGTGGCATCGCCTCGGAGGGATTCTCCGTTGCCCTTATTGTTTCAGCCAGCGGTCGAGCCAATTGAAATATGTGCGCTGCCAGAGTATGCCGTTCTGCGGTTTCAACACCCAGTGGTTCTCGTCGGGATAGATCAGCAGCTCTGCCGGGATGCCGCGCAGGCGGGCAGCGTTGAATGCCCCGAAGCCCTGATTGGCGTTGATGCGATAGTCTTTTTCGCCGTGGATGCAGAGAATGGGGGTGTCCCATTTGTCTACGAAGCGGTGGGGGGAGTTGTCGTAGGTGCGCTTGGCAGCCTCGGTGCGGTCTTGGTTCCAATAGGCATCATCATATTCCCAGTTGGAGAACCATGCCTCCTCGGTGTCGGTGTACATCGACTCGAGGTTGAAGGCGCCGTCGTGGGCGATGAAACACTTGAATCTCTTGTTGTGATGGCCGGCGAGATAGTAGACCGAGAAGCCTCCGAACGAGGCTCCCACGGCACCAAGGCGGTCTTTATCGACGTAGGGAAGGTTNNTCTTGGCTCACCGCCTCATTCCACTCACTGCCGAATCCCGGAAGTCCCCTGCGGTTGGGAGCAACGACAATATAGCCGTGGGCGGCCATGATAAACATGTTCCAACGATAGCTCCAGAACTGGCTGACCGGGCTTTGCGGGCCGCCCTCGCAGAAGAGCAGCGTGGGGTATTTCTTGGTGGCATCGAAATGAGGAGGCAGGATGATCCACACCAGTTCCTGCTTGCCGTCGGTGGTTTTCACCCATCGCTGCTCCATCTTGGGCTTTGCCAGTTGGTCGAGGATGTGCTTGTTCTCGGCGGTAATGGGTGTGGCGGTCGACTGTTTCTCCTTTTTGTTGATAGTGAGCACATAGAGATCGTCGGGTGCGATGAATGAGTGTCGGGTCACGAGCAACTGCTTGTCGCCGGCCAAGGGCTGCACCGAGCCATAGTCATACCATCCGTCTGTGAGCTGCGTCACCTTGCCGTCGAGGTTGGTTTGGTACACCATCGACACGGCATGCCATACGCCGATGAAATAGAGTGTCTTGGAATCGGCGGCCCAGCAATAGTCGTCGACGTTTGAATCGAAACTCTCCGTGACATACTTCTTTTCTCCATTGTCTAACCGATAGACGCAGAGACGGTTACGGTCGCTCTCGTATCCGTTGCGCTTCATGCTTTGCCATGCCACATATTGGCCATCGGGCGAGAACTTAGGATTGATGTCATAGCCCACGTTGAGGTCGCCCTCCTGATGGTTCACGGCCTGATGGCGCATGCTTTTGGTAGGGTCTATTTTCGGTTCCACATAGTTCTCGGGCTTGCAAAGGTTGCGGGTTTTGCGGGTGTTAATATCATATAGGTAGATGTCGGCATCGGTAGAGATGGCATATTCGACCCCCGTTTTCTTGCGAGAGGTATAGGCAACCTGCCTCGAGTCGGGACTCCACGCGATCTGTTCGATACCGCCGAAGGGTGCCAAGGGGCATTCAAAAGGTTCGTCCTGCATGATATCCGTGCCTTCGGAAACCTTGTCGCCGCTCACTTGGGCTACAAACGGGTGGGCGATAGTCTCCACATAGTGGTCCCAGTGGCGATAGTTCAAGTCGGTAACCAGTCGACCTGTGGCTTTGGGCAGGTCATCGGGATTCTTGGAAATGGTGCCATGATAGTCAATACTCTTGATGAGTACCACGTGGTTTCCGTCGGGAGAGAAGCGGAATCCCTCAATGTCGAGCTTGGAATTGGTGAGCTGAACGCGTGCCGAACCATCGGGATTCATCTTCCAGAGTTGTCCGTCGCGGAGAAAAGCGATTTTCTTTCCGCCTTCGATCCATGCGGCATCGCTCTCGCTTTTGGCATCGGTGGTGAGCGGCGTGGGCTTCACGACGG
>DBQL01000127.1:4405-7911 GCA_002305235.1 Prevotella sp. UBA1395
CCTCCGATACGTCCCATTGCCCAAAGGGCCTCGGGAGTCATCAGGTCGGAACTGAGTTGGATGTTGTTTTTCTGAATCATGGACTGTGCATTGACTTTGGGTTGGCCTAAGAGTAGCGCGCCCAATGCCAAAATTATGGCTTTGTTCATTGTTGTTAAGTAATTAAGAGGTTGGGGGAGTGAAATGGGTGATCATAAAAATAATGAGTGAGGATAGTCGGTAAAAATCTCTATCCCGCTGTCTTCAAAACTTTGTCTCAATGTCATTGATGAGTGGCGTTGCCATCAACCTGACTGGGTTTTGCCTTCAACCTGATTCTGTCTTGCCTTCAACCTGCCTTGGTCTTGCCTTCAACCTGACTTGGTCTTGCCTTTAACCTGATTGGGCTTTGCTTTCTTTCGGTCTTGGACTTGAATCCAAAAAATCTTGTTATTGGCATTTTTCAGTCCCGGTCTTGATAGGGTCAAATCGTGATGCCGGCATCATCAATGTGGAATCGATGGGTGTTGACTGCTTCAAGCAAGGCCGTCTATGGGATGCTTTTGCCGGAAAGCGCGAGGCATCCCATAGGCAGGGCATTGTTTGGGCATATCATTCCTTCTTCTTTCGGTTGAGCTGCTCTTGTCTTTGTCGCTGGGCTTCCATCTGCTTTTGCTGCATTTGCTGCAGCGACTGCATACGGGCCATCATGCCTTTCATCTTCTGTGGATTGCTTTGGTTCTCCTTATAGCGTGCCTCAAGAATGGCCAACAGCTTCTCGTCGTTGGTCGTCTTGCGCAAAACGAACATCACGGCAGCCGACAAAATGAGTGAGACGAAATAGTAGAAGTTCAGTCCCGAGGAGTAATCGTTGAACATAAAGAAGAACATCAGCGGCATGAGATACATCATCCATTGCATCATCTTCATTTGTTCGGCCTGCTGACCAATCATCTGATCCTTTTGCTGTTGCATGGTAAACCACGTGTAAATGATCTGCGCGCCGCAGAAAAGAATACAGGTTAGCGAGAGGTGGTCGCCGATGAGCCACAGGTTCTTGTTCCATTCGAAGATAGCATCGTATGTCGAAAGGTCCTTCATCCAAAGGAAACTCTGCCCCCTGAGTTGTATGGCGTTGGGTACAAAGTTGAACATCGCGATCCAGATAGGCATCTGAATGAGCATGGGCAAGCATCCCGACAGTGGCGAAACACCATATTTCGCATATTCGGCCATCATCGCTTGCTGCTTCTGCATTTGGTCTTCGGGCTTGTTATACTGCTTGGTAGCCTCGTCGAGTTTGGGTTTGAGCACCCGCATCTTGGCCGAGCTCATATAGCTTTTCTTCACCATCGGGTAGGTGATGGCTTTGAGAAGGAGGGTAATGAGGATAAGAACCACACCCATCGGGAACCACTTACTCAGCCAGTCGAACACATAGATGGTGAACCAACGGTTGATGTATCGGAACAGAGGCCAGCCGAGATAGACGAGCCGTTGCAATTCCAAGTCTTTGCCAAACCGGCTTCCTTTTTCCACGTTTTTGAGCAGTCGGAAGTCGTTGGGACCGTAATAGAACTCCAATTCGGTAGGCGTTTGCCCGGTAGGGTCGAACGAAGTCTTGAGCTTTGCCTCGTATTGCTTGAGGTATCCGCTTCCTTTCTCGAGGGGGATGGATGTCAACAGGGTGCGCTCGCCTAAGTCGTTCTTGGCAATCATCACTGCCGAGAAGAATTGGTTTTTAAAGGCAACCCAGTCTATTTTGGGTTCAATCTCCTTGTCGATATTCTCTGAAGTCTCGCTCAGATAATCGGTTCCGCCTCCATATTCATGATAGGTGAGGGTGGCATATCGGTTCTCAAAGTTGAATCCCTTTTCCTGTTGGCGCACCTTTTCCTTCCAGTTGATGGCTACGGTATTGGTGTTTGGCGCGAACAGTCCGGCCATACCCTGAGCGCTGAACGACATGCGCAGCAGGTAATCCTTACCGAGTCGATAGGTCATGCTGATGCTCTTGCCCGTCCCTGCCTGTGCCGTGAAGGTCACGGTAGAGTCTGAAACCTCTGAGGGTGTGAAGTACAGGTCTTGCGTCGAGATGTTCATCTCCTTGGCCACAAGGGTGTAATTGAGGCTTTGGTCATCGTTTTGGAAGAGTGTCACGTCTTTAGCCTCGGTGATATTGTCCTTGTAATTCTTGATGACCACCTTTTTCACCTCGGCTCCCTTGGATGATAGAGTCAGCTCGAGCTTGTCGTTTTTCAGTGTGACGTTCTCCGCTTTTCCCGTCATGGCCGTATAGAACATGGCGGTAGTATCCTGCAAAATCTTCTCCTTGTTGGCTTTTTGTCGCTGCAATGTTGCTGTCTTTGCCGCTTTTTCAGCCTTGTCACGGTTGACCTGTGCGATGGAGTCTTTGACAAACTGTGCCCTCTGCTCCTCCTCGGAAGGTCTCGAATACCAGCTGAAACCGATGAGGACGGCTGCAATCAGCGCGAATCCAATGATTGAATTTTTATCCATAGATGTGTTGAGGAAGATCAAGAAGTCAGGGGAGTTGACGGAGTAAAGACAACTGTTCGAGTCTGATATGACAAGAACCGTCCTCACTTCATCGCTCCTTGGCCTCTTTACTTCATGTTTTACTTATTTTTCTGATTTTCAATAGCGGTCTTGATGAAGTCCACAAACAGCGGGTGTGGCTTGAGCACGGTGCTCTGATACTCGGGGTGGAACTGCGTGCCGATATACCATTTCAATCCGGGAATCTCCACGATCTCGATGAGGTCGCTCTCGGGATTGCGCCCCACGCACATCATTCCGTTACGTTCGTATTCTTGGAGATAGTCGTTGTTGAACTCGTAGCGATGTCTGTGGCGTTCCTGAATATGCTCTTGCTTGTAGATGTCGAGCACGCGCGAGCCTTGCTTGAGCACGCATTCGTAAGCTCCGAGACGCATGGTTCCGCCCATGTTGGTGATGTTTTTCTGCTCCTCCATGATGTCTATCACGTTGTGGGGAGTGATCTCATCGATCTCGCGCGAGTTGGCATCGGCATAGCCCAGCACGTTGCGGGCAAACTCGATAACCATCATCTGCATGCCGAGGCATATACCGAACGTGGGGATATTGTTCATGCGGGTATAGTGGGCGGCGATGATCTTGCCCTCGATACCTCTCTGTCCGAATCCCGGGCACACCACGATGCCATCCTGTCCGGCGAGTTTCTCGGCCACGTTCTCGGCGGTGATATACTCCGAGTTGATGAACGTGAGCACCGTCTTGCGGTCGTTGTATGTTCCGGCTTGCGACAAACTCTCGCGTATACTCTTATAAGCGTCTTGTAAATCGTATTTTCCCACAAGTCCGATATGCACTTCTTCTTTCGCGTTGTTCCTTCTTTCCAAGAACTCGCGCCACGGTCCGAGCACCGGCTTTTCGCCCACCGGCATGCCCATCTTCTTGAGGATGGCCACGTCAAGGCCTTGGTCTTGCATGTTCAGGGGCACCTCGTAGATGCTCGGCAGGTC
>DBQL01000127.1:7999-11516 GCA_002305235.1 Prevotella sp. UBA1395
GGCTTGGTCTTCAGCTCTCCGGCGGCTTTCAGGTAAGGCACGTAGGTGAGGTGCACGTTGATGGCGTTTTTGCCCAGTTCCCATTTCAACTGGCGTATGGCCTCCATGAACGGCGCACTCTCGATGTCGCCGATGGTACCTCCGATCTCCGTGATCACAAAGTCGTAGTGGTACTTTTGCCCCAAAAGTTTCACGTTACGCTTGATCTCATCCGTGATGTGTGGCACCACTTGGATGGTTTTTCCCAAGTAATCGCCGCGGCGCTCCTTGTCGATCACCGACTTGTAGATTCGTCCGGTGGTGAGCGAGTTGGC
The DNA here is from genome assembly GCA_002305235.1 of Prevotella sp. UBA1395. Classification (GTDB taxonomy): domain Bacteria; phylum Bacteroidota; class Bacteroidia; order Bacteroidales; family Bacteroidaceae; genus Prevotella. The sequence goes on from DBQL01000127.1 coordinate 8,314, forward strand.
CTTGGTGGTCTGTATGCCCGTGAAGCGTTCGTAGTGCCCCAAGTCGAGGTCGGTCTCCATGCCGTCCACGGTCACATAGCATTCTCCGTGCTCGTAGGGATTGAGCGTGCCCGGGTCGATGTTGATATAGGGGTCGAACTTCTGAATGGTGATGTTATATCCCCTTGCCTGTAAAAGTTTACCGATAGACGACGAGATAATTCCCTTGCCGAGAGAGGAAACCACACCGCCCGTGACGAAGATGTATTTTGTTTCTGCCACAATCTTTAATGTGTTAAATGGTTTATTGATAATTTGTTGCAAAGGTAGTATATTTTTGTGAGACGTACAACAATTCAAATGAAAGTTTGTCTATATGCTCATGTAAAAGAAATAAAATGCGTAAACATGTCTTGGTTTTATGTATAAATTGTTAACTTTGCAATTGTATCGGGCTTTGCGCCCATTGAATCGTCTCGTTATCACTCCACTGTTATGAAGAAAATCCATTGGGGATTCCTTTTGGCTTTCAGCCTTGTGCTATCACCCCGTTCTGCTTGGTCACAAGGCCGTCATGGGGCATCGCTCCGCACCTACAACCCATCCGCGCTGGTGGCCCAAAACTATGCCGACTCGCTGAAAATCTATGCCGACTCGCTCTATTCGGCCGGCGTTACCGTGCCTGCTACGCTGAGCGACCAAGACTTGGCGCCGCTCTTTCTGCCGCTCACGTTCTATAAGTCGGTGAGCCATCATGCCTTTCTCTTGGACAAGACGCTCTCGCCCTTGGACGAGCAGCTGCTCGGCATCTATCTCCGTCGCCCCGACATGGTCACGGGCACGCAGAGCCAGCTCGAGGCCAGCGGCCCGGCATTGGCACCCATCACCGTGACCGAGAAGCCCTCTGTGGTGGTGAGCCAGCCCTTGCCGCAGGAGCCGGAGAAGCAACCCGTCGACGTGGTGGTGCTTAAGCCCAACTTCTGGAAGTTTGGTGGCGACTACTATCTGCAGTTTCTGCAAAACTATGTGTCGGGCAATTGGTATAAGGGAGGAGAGAGCAGCTACTCGATGGTAGGCTCGCTCACCATCGAAGCCAACTATAACAACAAGCAAAAGGTGAAGTGGGACAACAAGCTTGAGCTGAAGCTCGGCTTCCAAACCTCCAAGAGCGACTCGCTGCATAAGTTCAAGACCTCGTCAGACCTGTGGCGCTACACCGGCAAGCTCGGTCTGCAAGCCTCCAAGAAATGGTATTATACCTTTCAGCTCTTGGCCTACTCGCAGTTCATGCGAGGCTATAAGACCAACCAGCCGGCTACGCTGTCCGACTTCCTCTCGCCTCTCAACGTCAACGCCTCATTGGGTATGGATTACAGCGTCGACTGGCTGAACCATCGTCTCACGGGTACCGTTCACCTCGCCCCGCTGGCCTATAACTTCAAATATGTGGACCGTCTTGCGCTCAGCACGCGCTACGGTCTGAAGGAGGGTCGCCACGCGTTGCACGACTTTGGTTCGCAGTTCACCGTCGACATGAAATGGAAGTTCAGCGACAACATTCTGTGGCAGACCCGTGTCTATGGCTTCACGAGCTACAAGCGCACCGAGTTTGAATGGGAGAACACGTTCACCTTTCAGTTCAACAAGTACATCTCCACCAAACTGTTTGTATATCCTCGCTTCGACGATGGCACCAAGCGCGACGACGACCACGGCTATTGGCAGTTCAACGAGTTTGTGTCTTTGGGCTTCTCTTACAGTTTCTGACGGCAACAATCCTCCGCCGGCACGTCATCGTCCGGTCGGAGTGGCAGCCCAAGGCCTTTCGCCCCGCGCCGCCACTCCGACCGGGTTTTTGTTTCGCGGGGCTTCACCCCCGTTGCCATGAGCGCCTTCGCGCCCCGTGCCCATGTCTCCCCGGGCGGTCTCAAGACAGGTCATGCAGCCTTCTCATGACAATCGCCGCGGCCATGCTTGACCACTGTTTTGTCAAGATTATCGCATGGATTTTAACACTTCGGAATTTCGATTATAGACGTGCGGCTCGTTGTTTTTTCGCCATCATCCGCTCTTTTCTCCCGGGTTTCACACTTGTTTTCGACCGAAAACGCTGTTTTCACGCCGCGATCATTATCCAAAGGCGTTGCCATTGGCATGCAATCGCCTTGCGATGAAGCCCTTATCGCAGGTCGAAAAGATAGCTTTCGCGAGGCCGAAAGGCCCTTTTTTGTCGCCGATTCCGGACAGCGGTCTGTAAAATATTGATAATAAGTGGGTTGCGAAAACAGCTCATTTTCGCCGTATTTGTGTGCGAGGGTGCGGTGAGTGATAAATTTTTGAAAATGAGCGAGGCTTTTGTCAAGATTTGTCTTAGTTTATTTCTTGTCCCGGCGACAGCCTGTAACCAAGAGCACGGCAAGCCTGTGGGGCAGTCTTGCCGTGCGATGGTTGCTTGGCCTTGGGCATGGTGCGCCGGCCGTTGTCAGTCGCGGCGGAAGATGTCGCGCGTGTAAACCTTGTCGGCCACGTCGTCGAGCGCGGCATCATAGCGGTTGGCGAGTATGGCTTGGCTCTGGCGCTTGAAGGCCTCGAGGTCGTTCACCACCCTGCTCCCGAAGAAGGTGGTGCTCTCGTCGAGCGTCGGCTCATAGATGATCACCTCGGCACCCTTGGCNNTTGATGCGCTTCATCACGCCCTGAATGCTGCTCTGCCTGAAGTTGTCGCTGCCCGCCTTCATCGTCAGTCGGTACACGCCGATGACACAATGCCGCTCCTCGGCGGCGTTGTAGTCGCCGCGGTTGTAGTAGTTGTAATATCCCGCCATGCTCAACACTTGGTCGGCGATGAAGTCTTTGCGGGTGCGGTTGCTTTCGACGATGGCCTGAATGAGATTCTCGGGCACGTCCTCATAGTTGGCCAATAGCTGCTTGGTGTCTTTGGGCAGGCAGTAACCGCCGTATCCGAACGAGGGGTTATTGTAGAAACTCCCTATCCTCGGGTCGAGGCACACGCCCTTGATGATGCTCCGGGTGTCGAGCCCTTTCACCTCGGCGTAGGTGTCAAGCTCGTTGAAATAGCTCACGCGCAGCGCGAGATAGGTGTTGGCAAAGAGTTTCACGGCCTCGGCCTCGGTCAGTCCCATGAACAGCGTTTCCACGTCTTTCTTGATGGCTCCCTGTCTCAGCAGGTCGGCAAAGGTGTGTGCCGCCTCGTCTAACCGGGC
>DBQL01000127.1:11530-17865 GCA_002305235.1 Prevotella sp. UBA1395
GAATTCCGGCGCGAAGATGATGTTGTCGTTGTGGTATCTTGCCCGCACCCCTTGGGTATAGCCCACGGGTATGGTCGACTTGATGACCATGATGGCCTTGGGGTTTACCCGCATCACCATTTCGATGACTTCCTCCACGTGCGAGGTGTCGAAATAGTTGCGTGCCGAGTCGTAGTTGGTCGGCGTGGCGATCACCACAAAGTCGGCATCGCGATAGGCGGCTTCGCCGTCGAGGGTGGCCCTGAGGTCAAGCTCTTTTTCGGCGAGGTATTTTTCGATGTAGTCGTCTTGTATGGGCGATTGCCGTTGGTTGATCATGTCTACCTTTTCGGCCATCACGTCTACGGCGGTCACGTGCTGGTGCTGTCCCAGCAGCGTGGCGATGCTCAGTCCCACATAGCCTGTTCCGGCTACGGCGATATTGTATTTTTTCATGTTGAGGATAATGTTAGATGTGTTATGACGGCGTAAAGATAAATGTTTTTGACCATAATATCCACTAAAGGTGCGAGAAACATGTATCCGGCCATTGTTTTTTCGGCTTGCATCGGTGCGTGGGTCAGTCCACGTTGAGCAGCGAGTCGGTAATCAGGTCGGCCCCTGCCTCGGCAAGTTCTTGTTCCGTACCGTTGCCGTAGGTCACCCCGCAGGTCATGCAGCCGGCCCGTTTTCCCATGAGGATGTCATAGTGCATGTCGCCGATGACGATGGCCTCGCCGGGCGTGAGGCCGAAATGGTCGAGCGTTTGTATCACGGGTGCGGGGTCGGGCTTATGCCGCTGCACGTCATCGGCGCCGAGGATGAGCGAGATATAGGTCTCGAGGTGCATCTCACGGACAAAGGCCGATAGCGAGTCGTGGCCTCTGCTGCTGGCCAAGGAGACGATGGCGCCGCGGTCGTTCCATCGCTCGATAGACTCGATGACGCCGGGAAACACCGGCACTACGCCCGGTTTGTGGCTCTCGGCGAATATGCGGCGGTAGATGTCGGTACACTGTTCCACCTGCGTGTCGTCGAGCGGCATGAGGGCGCGAAAGCAGTCGCCGAGTGGCAGGCCGATGGTTTTGCTGCATGCTTCGCGCGAGCGTGTCGGCAGTCCGGCCTCGCGCAGCGTGGCCTGCATGGTGTCGGTGATGAGCCGGTTGGTGTCGCCCACCGTCCCATCGAAATCTAAGATATAGAGTTTGTGCATGTCAGATGTTTTAAAAGGTGTCGGCATCCGTCTTCGATAAGGTCGAGTGCCAGCTCGAAATCGCGGTCGCCGCCATAGTAAGGGTCGGGTACGCTCGTTGCCCCGGGATGCTCCTTGAGATAGCTGCTCATGCGGATCACCTGTGCGCGCCGGCTCTCCGTTTGGGCCATCGACGTGATGTTTCGGTAGTTTTCCTCGTCCATCGTGACAATATGGTCGAAGCGATCGAAGTCGGTCGAGGCGTCAAACTGCCGTGCGCGGTGGTCGAACACGTAGCCGCGAGCTTTTCCGTGCCGGCGCATGCGGGCGTCGGGCAGGTCACCCACGTGCCAGTTGCCCACTCCGGCAGAGTCTATCTCGAACATCCCGGAAAGTCCGCTGTCGTCCACCAGTCGCTGCATCACGCCGTGAGCGGCCGGAGACCGGCAGATGTTGCCGAGACAAATAAAGAGTATTCTGATTTTTCCTTTCTTGGTCATGAGATGGTAAACGGATTGGTGAATATAAGTATGGCCATCGGATTGCAAAATTACGAAATACTATTGACATGCAATCGGATAAGTCGTATAATTGTCAAGACAAAAGTGTTGAAATGTGTTGACAATGCCGTAAAGCCTTAACTTTTGTAAATAAATTGTCATCTGCCTGTCGAACGATTGACAAGAGGTTGTAACAGTAACGACATTCGGCGGTTGTATTTTTGCATCGTAATACCAAATGATATGCTTGTCAACAAGACAACCGCGATGCTTATGATGAAAAAGATGATGTTAGCCACGGCGGCATTGGCCTTTCTGATGCCGCTGTTGAGTTGTGCCAACGATGAGGTTTCTATCGTCAAAGACAGTGACAAACAAGAGAATGCCCGGCCACAGCCATATACGGTGACCGGCAGGGTGACCTGTGCGGGCAAGCCTTTGGCCGGTGTGGCCGTGTCAGACGGCGTGGATGTGGTGGTGACCGATGCCGCGGGGGAGTACCGCCTTAACTCGTCCAAGGAGTTTGGATATGTTTTCGTCACGACGCCCGGCGGCTATGGCGTGGCGACAGACGGCAACCGGCCGCAGTTTTTCAGACGGCTCTCGTCACTCAAGACCAATGAGGTGGAGACCGCCGACTTTGAATTGCGGAAGGAAGACAACGAGAAGCATGCCGTTTTCACCTTGGCCGATGCACACCTCGCGGCCCGGAACAACGACGTGCAGGAGTTTCGCAAGGCCGCGGCCGATATCAACGCCACGGTCAGGAATCTTCGAGGGCAGGGGTACAAGGTCTATGGCATCAGTCTCGGAGACGAGAGTTGGGACTTATACTGGCAGACTAACCATTATAATATCATGGACGCGCGCGACGAGATGAACGTTATCGAGGCACCGTTATACCACAACATGGGCAATCATGACGGCAATCCGTATGTTGCCGGAGACCGCAAGTCGGAGCAATCGTTCATCGACGCGTGCGGCCCGACATATTATTCTTTCAATCTCGGCAAGGTGCACTATGTGGTGTTGGACAATATCGAGTATCTCAATGACGGTGCCAAGGAGGGGGTGTTGGGTAAGCGAAACTACCACGAAAAGATTGTAGACACACAGATGAAATGGCTCCGCAAAGACCTCGCGCTGATCAAAGACAACGCCACCCCCATCGTCATCGCCATGCACTCGCCTGTCTATCGCCACCCGCAACTGCTCAATGGCGAGCAGACACTGGTGTACCTCATGAGCAATGGCAGTGAGCTGGAAAGTCTGTTGAGCCGCTTCGACAACGTGCATACCCTGTCGGGACACCTGCATACATCGCACAATATACAGTCCACGCCCAATATTTTTGAGCACAACACACCTGCCATCAGCGCCACATGGTGGTGGACTGACAAGCTCGTCGGTAAGTCGGTGTGCTTGGATGGAAGCCCCGGAGGATACGGAGTGTATCGGTGGGACGGAACGACGGCAGACTGGTACTACAAGGGTTTGTTCCTCGACGAGAGCTGTCAGTTCAGGGCTTACGACCTGAATACCACTTATATCAACCCCCAAAGCTATGCGCCGGACTATGTGGAGGATATGACCCGGTATGCGCATGAGTATGCCACGCCGCGCCACGACAACCGGGTGCTCATCAACGTGTGGAACTATGACTCGGCGTGGAAGGTGGAAGTCTTCGAGGACAACAAGCCGTTGGCCGTGACACGGGTGATGGCTTACGACCCGATGCACATCATTGCCTACGATGCCCCGCGCATCAAGGCGGGCGGAGCGGCCAAGGTTTCGTTTGCCACCATACAGACCTCGCACATGTTCACGGCACAGGCCGCAAGGTCCAACAGCACCCTTCGCATCAAGGTGACAGACCGTTTCGGTCGTGTCTACACCGAAGACATGGTGCGCCCCAAGGCATTCGGCATCGACATGAAATAAAAACAGACGTGACAAGATACCGCAACGGTATCCGACAGATTGTATTATCCATAAAAAATATGAAACCAAAATTTGAAAGAATCTTCCCTGTCGTACTCGCCATCACGCCCATGACGCTCTTGGCCCAAAGTGCGCCGAGGGAAGCAGATCGACCGTTCAGAGAAGACTCCATTAGCGAAGTGGTGGTCACCGCGCTCGGAATCTCACGGCAGGAGAAGTCGCTCGGCTACTCGGTGAGGCGGCTCTCCGGCGACGATGTCAATGCCGCGGTGGGCGGAAACTGGCTCGACAACCTCAACGGCAAGGTGTCGGGCATGAGCATGATCAATGCCGGCATGGGGCCATTGGGCACCGTCAGGGTAACCTTGCGTGGTGACCGGTCGCTCAACTATAACAATAACGAGGCACTCATCGTTGTGGACGGTGTGCCTATCAATTCGGGTGGCGATGTCACCGGGTCGGGAAGCAATTATGCCAATGGTGACGCGCCGGTGGATTTCGGTAGCGGTGTGGGCGACCTGAACCCCGAAGACATCGAGTCGGTGACGGTACTCAAGGGTCCGGCAGCCACTGCGCTCTATGGCTCTTTGGCCGGAAACGGTGCCATCGTCATCACCACCAAGGCCGGAAAGCAATCGAAAGGCATCGGCATAAGCATCAACTCATCACTGGTATTGGATAAGGCAGGCTTCTTTCCCGACTTCCAATCGACCTATGGTTCAGGTGCCGACATGGGCCTTTCGCCGTTCTCTTTCTGGGCGTTGGAAGCCTCTGAGGCACCTGATGGCATCGCCGTGTCGAGAAACATATCGCGTTATGCCTTCGGCGAGAAGTTCGATTCGTCCAAGCTGCGCTATCAGTACGCATCCAAAAACTGGGCAGACAACACCTACGAAAAAAGGCCTTGGGTCTATGCCGACGATTGGTATACGGGCTTTTTCCAAACCGGAGTGACATGGAAAAACAGTGTCACGGTATCGGGAGGAAACGGTAAAGGCACCATGATCAGGGCCTCATTCACCGACACGAGAAACTCTTGGATCACTCCGAATACAGGCTATCGGGGTGACGATTTCTCCCTTGCCGTCGATGCTCCGCTTCACAAAGCCATCCGCTTGAGTGCGCGGGCCAACTACTCCGGCAAGCAGAGCGACAACCTTCCCGTTAGCGGTTACAGTGCGCAAAGTCCGATGTATGCCCTCGTATGGGGTTATAACAACAACTCGGTGAGGCTTTGGGAGGAGGAATATCGGCAAGGACGATACAATGCCGAGAACTATAACAATACCGATGGAACGCATGGACGGAGCCTCGTATTTCCCTCAAGCGACTCCTATAACCCTTATCGCACGGCCTATGAAGAACTGAATAAGCTCAGCCGCAACCGTGTTTTCGGCAACGTGCAGCTCAAGTTCAATATCCTTCCGCAGCTTAGTCTTACCCTCCGCACGGCCTTGGACATGAGCGATGACTGGCGAACGCAACAGAAACCGTTTCTCACGCCCAACTTCCTGAGGGGATTTTATCGGGAGCAGAGCACCCGGAAATACCGCTATAACCATGACTTCCTGTTGCGCTATGTCAACGATTTCTTTGACAACCGACTCTCTTTCTCGGCATCATTCGGTGGCAATGCCATGACCTATAAATATTATAGCAACAGCGTTACGCTCAACCAATTGCAGATAGACGGTGTCTATAACATCTCCAACCTGCCCCAAGGCTACACGCAAGATGTGTCCAACTACCGGTCGGTGAAGAAGATTAACAGTCTGTATGGCTTTGCTTCGGTGGGATGGAATGATACTTATTATCTCGACCTTACGGCGCGCAACGACTGGTCGAGCACCCTCAGCCGGTCTAATCGGTCGTATTTCTATCCCTCGGTGTCGGCGCGTATCCTGCTCAACAAGGCCTTGATGCTCGACCGGGCGAGGTGGATAGACCTGCTGAAGTTGCGGCTGTCGTGGGCCAACGTGGGCAACGACACCTCACCTTATGCCTTGGACCGCTATTACAGCGAGTCGTCGACCTATCTCGGCAGCTATACCGTGAGCGGCACAATACCTCGCCGAGACCTCAAGCCCGAGAACGTGGAGAGCTGGGAAGCGGGCTTCGACGGAAAACTGTTCCGTGGCAGGCTGGGCTTCGATATCACGGCATATATCTCCGATGCCACCAACCAGATCATCACGGTGAGTGCCGATCAGATAACCGGGGCGACGGGATACCGGATCAACGCGGGCAAGATCCGCAACAAGGGAATAGAGATCTCGCTGTCGGGCGAGCCTGTTCGCACCCGTGATTTCAGTTGGACGATAGACGTAAACTGGTCTAAGAACTGGAACAAACTGGTGAGCCTGCAAGACGACTGGGACCCTGCCCAGCCCCTGCAAACCCCCATGGGCACCACGATTGGCAATCGGGTGTATGTCTATTCTTACGTAGGACATCAGATGAACTATATCTATGGTCGCGGATACCGGCGCGCCCCCGAGGGAGCTTACTATCTTGACGAGCAGGGAAACAAGGTGGATTGCTCCGGTATGAAACTCGTGGACGACAACGGTTACCCCATCCTTGACACGAAGACCGACCGCAATCTCGGGAAGGTAGACCCCGACTGGCGGGGCGGACTGACCACCCGCCTGCGCTATCGGAACCTCACACTGAGCATGATGTTCACCGCAGCCTACGGCGGCCACTGTTTCTCGGTGACCAAT
>DBQL01000127.1:17894-18259 GCA_002305235.1 Prevotella sp. UBA1395
ATGGGTGCCGATGGGTCTTATTCCAAGAACACCACCATTGTTCCCAACATCGAAACCTATTACAATGCCTACGTGTGGAACCGCAACAACACCGAGGAAAACACCTTCAGCACCTCGTTTTTGAAGTTCAAGGAGCTGCGCCTCGACTATCGCCTCTCTCCGCGATTGCTGCGTGCCCTGCCTGCTGTCAGGGAGCTGAGCCTCGGCGTTTACGCCACCAACCTGTTCTGCCTGACCGATTTTCCGCAGTACGACCCGGAGGCCGGAATGGTCAACGACGGCTCGATCCACGCGGGCATAGAGGCCATGACCTACCCGATGACCCGCTCATACGGATTCAACGTGAAGCTATCTTTCTAAATAAT
>DBQL01000127.1:18305-18746 GCA_002305235.1 Prevotella sp. UBA1395
GGCTTGCACGGCCGACTTCGACGAGACAAACGTCAACCCCAACAAGATCACGGTAGAGAGCGGTACGCTCGATGCCTATTCCATGTTCCAACCCATATTATATGGCGGTGCCAACGCGCAGACCTACAACACGTGGTTCTGGAACAATGAGCTGGTGCAATATACGGCATTTACCGGGGGCACCACACGTCAGGAACATCGCTACTTTATCGGCGACCAAAACTGGCAATCGATATGGAATACCTACTCGCGCTATGCGAGCAACGACGTGAATATGCTCGACCTCGCCTTGGCGCAGAAACATGAGGCGCTTCAGGCCGTGGCCCTCACGCTGAAGGTTTACTTCATGCAGAACCTCACAGATATCTTCGGAGACATACCCTATTCGGAGGCTTTCAAGGCCGATGCCGGCGTGACGAAGCCCCGGTTCGACTCTCAGCA
>DBQL01000009.1:0-1887 GCA_002305235.1 Prevotella sp. UBA1395
TACTCCTTGTCGTCGCTCTGCTTGCGACCTCGTCGCCGGCCCAAGAGCGCATACACCTGCGTCTTCACGACCAAAACACGTGGTGGGATTTTCCATATACGACCACCGATGTCGACCATTTCGACTTCTCGGACGATGCCGCTTCGCTGCGGTTGCATACCGCGGGAGGGCTCGTGGTGCCCTTTGCCGCAGACCGCATGGACAGCATCACGTTCGAGGATGAGCCGTCGGTGGAGACCAAAGACCGTTACAAGGTGTTCCACATGTATATCACTACCCAAGGCGGCGCTGAGGTAACGTCAAAGGAAGACTATCTTCCCTGCTATGTATCATTGAACGCTCTGGGCAGCTTCAGCAACTATTCGGGCGATGCCGAGATACGCGGCCGCGGCAACTCGTCATGGCTATGGTATGACAAGAAGCCCTACCGCATCAAGCTCGGCAGCAAGCACAAACTGCTCGGATTAGGCAAAGCCAGGCACTAGGTGCTCTTGGCCAACTACCGCGATGTCACCGACCTGATGAATACCTTTGTCTTCGAGGCGGCGGCAAAGCTCGGAATGCCTTTCACCAATCATACCCGATACGTGGAATTGTTTCTCAACGGCGATTACAAAGGGCTTTATCAGCTCACCGAGCAGGTGCAGGAGGGCGACAACCGGGTAGCGATCTCAGAGACCAACGGCATTCTGCTGTCTTTGGATTTGGATGACGGGCCGGGACTGAGCCCGTCGGCAACCGATAATTTCTCGTCTTCGGTCTTCGCTCTTCCGGCTTGTGTGAAATACCCCAAAGACGAGGCTCTTACTCCCGCGAGGCTCGACTCCGTGCAGCGCGAGTTTGCCATCTTGGAGCAAGCCATCAACCGTCAGGACTTCAAGGCGGCCGACTCGTTGATGGATATGCGCGCATTCATACACTATCTTCAGTTGCAAGAGTTGGTCGAGAACGTGGAGCTGGTGGCACCGCGAAGCGTCTATCTCTTCAAGGACTCGGCCGGCAAGTGGACGATGGGACCCCTGTGGGACTTTGATGCGGGTTATGATTTCGACTGGGCGAACATGACTGTGGGCCACAACTACTTTGCCGACTACCGGGAACTGGTGCTCGGGTCTGACCCCGTGAAGCGCAACGGCTATGACCATAACATCTCGCCCTTCTTCACAAACCTCTTTGGCTGTCGCGAGTTTGTGGAGCTGTACAAGGCAGAGTGGAACGCCATCAAGGCCACCATCGTGCCCGACACTTGGGCAGAGATGGAGCGATATGTCGCCTATATGCAGCAAGGACCGGCGGCACGTGAGCTTAGACGGTGGCCCATCAGCGGCAAGAATTTCTCCGACGAGGTGCGAAACATGCACTATTGGCTGCTCAATCGCGTGAGCTATCTCAACAAGATCATCGACGCTTACCCCCTGCCGGCATGGACAGAGCCTGTCACCGACGACCGCTTCTGTGGCACATTGACCGTCAAGACCGCCATGCTGTGGAGCGCGGGCTATGCCCAAGCCGTCACCGTGAACATCGATGCCACGGCCTTGGCTGCCGTGCTGGGCGTGTCGCCGGCCGCTTTTTCCACGCAGAACATCACGTCGGTCATCCCCCTCAATGCCGACCTGACCGCCGGAACGAATCATACCAACGGCATCTATGGCGGATGGTTCGACCAAGACGGCAATCCCGGCTATTTCGATCGGGGCCATGTCTACATCGAGGTTTTCAACGATTTGCTGCGCTGGAACTGCGGACTCCAACAGTCGCTGTGCGCCCACGACAGTCACAAGGTGACCATGCAGATACAGTATCGTGACGGGTCGACGCTCAAACGTGTCAACGTACAGGTGGAATTTACCATCGGGCGATGACCCCGACGCTGTTTTCGAGAAG
>DBQL01000009.1:1892-9760 GCA_002305235.1 Prevotella sp. UBA1395
CGGCAGGTCGTAAGGCTCTTAGAGGCATCATCGTTTCTCATTCTCCCCCATAGGGCGCAATACGCCAAGGCGGGTGGGCCTATCGCCCACCCGCCTTGGCGTATTGGCGTTGTCATCCTGTGACAGTGGCTCATCGCAAAGCCCTGTCTACCCATTGCTGAAGCTCCGTATCGCTCATCGCATTGGCCCGCACGGCCGGCAGCCATCTCACCCCTTCGTTGACGGAGCGGCGCAAATGCTCGTCGGTTTGCCCCGGACCACTGCTGTGCGAGGTGAAAAATGGCACAATGGTCTTGCCTTTGAGGTTGTGCGACTCGAGGAAGGTGTTGATGATATTCGGCGCGATATACCACCAAATGGGGAAGCCCACAAACACCGTGGCGTAGTTCTCCATGCCCTCCACCTTGCGCGCAATGGCCGGCCGGCTGTCGGGATGGGTCTTCATTTCCTTGTTGACCCTCGAGCTGTCGTTGGTCCAGTCTACGTCGGCATCGGTATAGGGCTGCTCAGCTTGGATCTCAAACAGGTCGGCATGGGCCATCTTGGCAATCTTCTCGGCATAGCCGCGGGTCACGCCCGAATACGAGAAATAGGCTACGAGGACTTTTTTTTCCATAGGGTCGTCTGTTGGTTTTGTTTCGTTTTTTGTGCCGGCGCGACAGGCTGTCAAGGCCATCATCAGTATCGCCGGCAGGATTTTCCATTTCATTTTCATTTTTTTTCTTGGGATTTGCACGGCAAAGATAGGGATTGCCCTTGAATGTGCGGGTATAAAAAAGTTGGTAGAAACAACCACTTTTGCGGTGTTTGCGCGCCGGGAGACGAAATCTGTCGCGGAGGTCTCGGATGCCACGGAGAAGTGCGCCCGATAAGAATCGCGTGGGTGTCCGAAACGGAACGAACGGACGCCAAAAGGATGTGGCGGGGCGAAAAGATGTTTTTCGCAAGATTACCACGCCTTGGTAATGACATTACCAAGGCGTGGTAATACCGTTACCAAGGTGTGGTAATTTTGCGAGAAAACTCACTCCCAAAACCGATAGCATTCTTCGTAGCCGTCGAAGGCAACGGGATGGGTGTAGCCATAACGGGCGAAGAGTTCTTGAATCCATTGCTGTTGCTCGGGCGTGAGACCGCGCCGGCCGTGCATATAGCGATAGTAGGTGCCGTTTCCACCGAGGTAAGCCGTGAGTTCGCGGCGCATCAGGGGTGCGTCGCGCTGTTTCACATCCTTGAAGATCCGGGCAAATCCCACGGCCGAGTGTATGGTCTCTATCTTCCTGAAGAGCGCACACCGGCCGTCATCAAGGGCGGCGGGGGTCACCGTGACGGCGGTGAGCAGGGTGGGGGGAATGGCTTGTCCGCACAGATGGTGCATGCACTGGTCTTTGAGCGGGCAGCGGTCGATGAAGCACAGGGGGTAGCCGGTGGGGATGTTTTCGTATTTGAGTTCCATGATGGTAGTGTTGATGTAGTGCAAATGTACGCAATATTTTGGTAAACCGCAAACCGACGTGGCCGGATTGCGGGTGTTTTTTCATTGAAAATGGTCATAAAATCATAGATTTTTATACCTCGTTATTACTCTTTTTCGCTTATCTTTGCCAAATAACATGTATCATTCAATATCAGAAGCAAATGAAAACAATCAGATTGAATAACGGAGTGGAAATGCCCATGCTGGGCTATGGTGTGTATCAGGTGGAGCCTTCGGAGGCCCGTCGTTGCGTGGAAGATGCCCTTGCGGTGGGTTATCGCATGATAGACACGGCACAGATGTACCGCAACGAGGAAGGCGTGGGCGAGGCCATCAAGGCCGGCGGGGTGAGCCGCGAGGACATTTTCTTGGTCGACAAGGTGTGGTTTACCAACTATGCCGGCGGCGATGCGGCGCGGAGCATTGACGAGAGCCTGCGCAAGCTTGGTACCGACTATATCGACCTGATGCTGCTTCACCAGCCTTTTGGCGACCGATACAACGGCTACCGGGCGTTGGAAGACGCGCTCAAAGCCGGAAAAGTGAGGGCCATCGGCGTGAGCAACTTCCTTCCCGACCATCTCATAGACCTCTGTCACTTCATGGATGTGACGCCGGCCGTGAATCAGGTGGAGACCCATGCGTTCTTCCAGCATACGGAGTTGCGCAGGTATATGGACGAACTGGGTGTAAGACACATGTCGTGGGGACCGTTTGCCGAGGGTGCCAACGGCTTTTTCACCAACGAGACACTGCGTGCCATCGGTGAGAAATATGGCAAGACCGGTGCTCAGGCGGCCCTGCGCTATCTGCTTCAGCGTGACATTATCATCATCCCCAAGTCGGTGCACAAAGACCGTATGGCGCAAAACTTCGATATTTTCGACTTTGAGCTTTCCGAGGCCGATATGTCTGAGATCCTGAAACTTGACACCGGCCACCCGGTGGTGATGCCTTCTCATCACAGTGGCGAGGTGGCCAAGATGTTCATGGGTTTCCCCAAGCTCTGATGCCGCGGGTGAGACGACGCCGGGCCGCCGGCCGTGCTCTCGGAGAAAGCAAGCGCCGCGTTCATGCGAACGCGGCGCTTTTTGTGTGTCACCTGACGTATGTCTCCACAAACCGGAGGTTGCCGTCGATCTCAAGCCTGCCCGTATCGGCGGCAATGAGCAGCGTGTCGCCGGCGGCGACGGTGTGGGGTGGGCATCCGTGCTCGGTGATGGTGCCGCGCCCATCGGTGCAGATGAGGATGACAAACGAGTCGCGGGCAGAGAAGTCGACCTGCTGCTTACGGTCTACGCACCATAGCGACGTGGTGAAATAGGGGCAGTCGGCAAGCGTGACAGGACGGTTGTCGACAGGAGAATAATGGGTTTGGCAGTCGCCTTTCGCCTCATAGTCGATACATTCCGCGGCAAGCCGGGTGTGCAGTTCGCGCCGTTGGCCGTTGGCGTCGCGCCGGTCGAAATCATAGATGCGATAGGTCACGTCTGAGGTTTGCTGTATCTCCACCAGCAGACAGCCCGCCCCAATGCTGTGCACACGGCCGGCGGGGAGGAAGAAGCAGTCGCCCGCCACGACATGATAGCGTATCATCTCATCGCAGATGGTGCCGGCTTCCACGGCCGACAGGAACGCCTCGGGGGTGAGCGCGTGTCGCCATCCCACGCGCAGCGAGGCGTCGGCATCAGAGGGAAGCACGTACCACATCTCGGTCTTGCCGCGTCGATGGCCGTGGAGCCGTGCCGTGTGGTCGTCGGGATGCACCTGTATGGACAGGTCTTCACGGGCATCGATGAGCTTGACGAGCAGCGGGAAGTCGGTGTGGAAACGGTCATAGACATGCTGTCCCATGAGCCGTTGGTGATGCTTGTCGATGAGTTGCGTGAGCGTGAGACCCTTGTCGGTGCCGTGGGTCACCACCGACATGCTGCCCTCGATGCCCGAGATTTCCCAGCTCTCTCCGATATGCGCGGGGGCGTGGGTGAGGTTTTTGAGGGCGGCAATCTTGTCTCCGCCCCAGATGGTTTGTTTGAGGATGGGTTGAAACTGATAAATCATGATGCTGAAACAGGTAGAATGTAAGGTTGTTGGTGCGCGCGATGTCGTTCCACAGGCATGCAACACCCTTGGAAACCGCCGTCGGGGCGATGTCCGGTGATAGTGAAAATGGTGTGAAAGTGTGAATGTGGGGTTACACGATGACCTTGATTTTGTGATAGTTGGCCCGGTATTCGGATGGCGAGCACCCTCGCTTGCGCTTGAAAATGCGGTTGAAGTTGCTGATATTGTTATACCCACATTGGAAACTGATTTCCGAGACGCTCTCGGTGGTGTCTATCAGCTTGCGTGTGGCAAAGCCCAATCGGATGTCGATGATATAGTCGCTCAGGGTGCGGCCGGTATGGATCTTGAAAAAACGCGAGAACGAACACTCGCTCATGTTGGCGATGGTGGCGAGGTCTTTGAGCTTGATGTCGTACATATAGTTCTCGTTGATATAGTTTTTTACTTTCAAGATGCGGCGGCTGTCGTCCTCGATGTTCACCTTGGCATAGCTTGTCGAGGCCAAGGTGCGTGAGCCTTCGCAGTGTGAGAGGGTATTGAGTATGGAGAGAAACTGCATGAGCGACTCGAAGCTGTCGGTGACTTGGCTCAGCGTGTTGAGCTTGTCGTAGACCTTCATGATGGCCGACATGTTGAAGGACAGGCCCTTTCGGGCTTGCTTGATCATCTCGCGGATATGCTCGAAAGGCTTCTTGTCGAAGAAATCGTCGCCCTCGCCGTCGCCAAACTTGAACTGCACGGTAATCTCGCGGATGTCTTCACTCTTGCAGTCGGCTTGCTCCCACACGTGCTCCAAGTTACAGCTCGTGATGAGCACGAGGTCGTATTCGCCCACGGTCTCGGCGTTGTCGCCCACCACGCGGCGTGCGCCGGTGGCGTGTTCCACAAAGTTCAGCTCGAAGACCTCGTGGTTGTGGATGGGATAGGTGAACTCTTTTTTGTGCCTGTCGGCAATATAGAGGGCATCTTTTTCCATCAGGGGGGTGATCTCATGCAATACGTATCCTTCTGTCATTTCCATTGTCTCATTGTCTTTTTGCAAACTTACGAAAATACAAGACTTTTCGCAAACTTCAAGTGTTAAAGAGTTTTTTCAGACCGTCACAGCGGGTGTCGTGGCTCGTCACGGCCCGGTGCGGGGTCATGAAATGTCTCTTTCGATGACCTCCAAGCACAGGCGGCTGTTGTGATAGGGGCATTTCCAGAATCCCGCCTTGTCGTCGTCGCGGTTGATGGAGCCGTCCTCGCGCCGGCTCCAATACCATTCTCCGTTGTCGTGGTCGATGAGCCGGTGCTTGGTATAGTCCCAGCATCGCAGCGCGATGTCGAGGGCTTCGCGGTCGCCGAAATACTGGTAGAGATTCAAGTGGCCGATAATACATTCGCACATCACCCACCATTGCCGTTGATAGTCGGTCTCGTTGCTGTCGGTCCAATGCTCGTAGACCATCGAGCCGTCGCTTTGCAGTCCTTCGTCGGCGGCGCGGGCGATGCGCGGGAGCACGCTTTCCACCTGCCGGATGACCTCCGGGTCGCCGAGCACGAGGGCGGCCTCGTGGAGCAGCCACACGGCTTCGATGTCATGACCGTAGCTCGCGATGTTGCGCTTGCCGTTCCAGTTGTCGTCGAAAAACAGGTCCAAATGCCCGGTATCGGGGTTCAATATTCGGTGGAGGAAGATGCCGATGAGGTTTCGCAGTTGCTGCTCGAGCAGTGGGTCGCGCCACACCCGATAGAGGTTGGTATAGGGTTCGAGGATGTGCAGGTGCGTGTTCATCGTGCGTGAGCCGTTCTCGTCTTTCTCGCTCAGCCTCATGTCGGCGATGGGTTGCCACTCTCGGGTGAGGGCTTCGATATACCCGTTGCCCGCCTTGTCGTAGGCGTGGGCCTCGATATCGTGAAACAGGGCGATGGCTGTTTGCAGTGACTCCTCGTCGTCGGTAGCTCGTGCATATTCGCTCAGGCCGTAGATGGCAAAGCCGATGGCGTAGGTTTGCTTCTTGGTGTCGGTGGGTTGGCCGGTGTAATCCACGCTCCAGTAGATGCCACCGTATTGCGGGTCGACGAAATGGCGTATGAGATAGTCTTTCGCCCGCGTAGCCGCCCGCAGGTAATCGGGGTTGCGAGTCACGCGGTAAGCGGCCGAGAAGGCCCACAGGATGCGAGCGTTGAGGATGGCTCCCTTGTCGGCCGTGGCATCGATGCGGTCGTGACCGTCGGCCCGTCCGTAGTAACCGCCATGCTCATGGTCGGTGATATGGTCGGTCCAATAGCTCAGGATGTTGCGGTCTAAGGTCTTGCGCATTTCCGATTTGAGGGCTTCGATCGTGGTTGTCATGATGGTCGGGCGTTAGGGTTAGACTCATTGTTATGGCGTTGGGCATCGAGTTTCGCGGTGATCTCTTGCATCTTCTGTTCCGACAAGGGGTAGAAGAAGATGCAAATGCAGCTCAGCAGCGTGCCCGCGGCGGGCAAAAGACTGAGAAACATCTTGATGCCGTTGATGGTTTCGGGGTTTTGTACGCCGTTGGCCTCAAAGCCAAAGGCCGCCAGCATCCATCCTGTCACGGCGGTTCCGATGGCCCATCCAAACTTCTGACTCATCGATGACGAGGAGAAAATCAGTCCGGTGGCACGGTTGCCGGTACGCAGTTCGCTGTAGTCGGCGCAGTCGGCGTACATGCTCCACAGCAGGGGGAAGACACTTCCGGCACAGATACTGATGAGCGCTTGGAACACAAAGATGGCCGTGAGCTGGTCTTTGTCGAGGAAATAGAATATCACACTGAGTATCGTGGCAATGGTCATCGCCCCCATGAAGGTGCGTCGCTTGCCGAGACGGTTGCTCATCGGAGCGGCGAGAATCACGCCCACGATGTTGAATGCTTGCCCCACGGCCAAGTAAAGACCGCTCAACACGAACGGGATACCCAAGAAGGTGACGTTGCCAAAGGCACTTTCGTCGACGAAATACTTGAAATAGTACACCGTGGCACCATCTCTTATGGAGTTGAATATCAGCGAGGCGATGCCCGCACCGAGCAGTATCCACCACGGACCGTTGTGCGCAAGGTCGCGGAGATCGGTCTTCAGCGGTGTCGTTTCCTGCTTGACGGGCTTCACACGCTCTTTTGTCAGGGCGAAACAACCGAAGAACAGCAAGGCGCAGAATATGGCAATGACCACTACGGCCATCATCCAGCCAAACTGAGAAGCCGTGAGCCATCCGTACATCGTGCCGTTTTTGTCGTCGCCGCCGAACGCGTTGACCAGCGGCATGAACAGCAGCAGGGCGATGAAAGACCCGAGATAGGCGAAGGTCATGCGATAAGTGGCGAGCGTATTACGGTCGTGAGTGTCGGGTGTCATCACTCCGAGGAGCGAGGCATAGGGCACGTTGATGGCACTATAAACCATCATCATCAGCGTGTAGGTGATGAAGGCGTAGACCACTTTGCCCGTATTGCCGAGGTCGGGAGTGGTGAAGGTGAGTATGCCGATGACGGCAAAGGGGATGGCAAGGAACAGCAAATAGGGCCGAAACTTGCCCCATCGGCTGTCGGTGCGGTCGGCCACGACACCGATAATGGGGTCGAACAGGGAGTCCCAAATACGGGTTATGGCGAACATGGTTCCGACGATGGCGGCCGAAATGCCGAAGACGTCGGTATAAAAAATCATGAGATAGGCTCCGAACAGTTTCCAAAACATCGACGATGACATGTCGCCGAGTCCGTAACCGATCTTCTCTTTCAACTTGATCATAATGCTTTGTTTTTGGCAATGAGTCGCTTGATGGTCTCCACGCTGGCCGATGTGGTCAGTCCGTCGGCCGGAGTGTTCTTGCAATAGTCAATCAGTTGGTCGATGGTCGATGTGGCCACGTGCATCCGAGTGTCTGAGGAGGCATAGTAGATGAACACCTTCCCGTCATCGTCGGCAATCCAGCCGTTAGAGAATACCACGTTCATCACGTCGCCGATATATTCCTCTCCCTCGGGCACGAGGAAGTATCCGCCGGGCTGTGCGATGACCCTTGTGGGGTCGTCGAGTGCCGTCATATACAGGTATAGCACATATCGCAGTCCGCTCGCGCATGCCCTCACGCCGTGAGCGAGATGCAACCATCCCTGCCCGGTCTTGATGGGGTGAGGTCCTTCACCGTTTTTCACCTCCATGATGGTGTGGTAATGGCGGGCGTTGATGATTTTCTCCTCGGTCACTTCGGCATGGGTAATGTCGTCTACCAATGCCCATCCGATGCCGCCCCCTGAGCCGGTGTCGATAAATCCATCTTGCGGGCGGGTGTAAAAAGCATATTTCC
>DBQL01000009.1:9818-10945 GCA_002305235.1 Prevotella sp. UBA1395
GCTGTCGTCGTGACGCTCGGCGCAGAACACGCCATAGACATAGCCGTCTTCATGTGCCGTGAGTCGCATGTCATAGACATTGGTGGCCGGCACCACGTCGTCGGGCATGGCAATAGGCTCATCCCAGAATCTGAAATGGTCTATTCCGTTGGGGCTTTCGGCCACGGCGAAGAAACTTTTGCGGTCGGCACCCTCTACGCGCACCACCAAGAGGTACTTGCCTTTCCACTTGATGGCCCCCGAGTTGAGCGTGGCATTCATCATGATGCGCTGCTCGAAGAAGGGGTTGTCGTGCTCGTTGAAGTCGTATCTCCATTCCAACGGGGTGTGGTCGGCGGTGAGAATGGGGTATTTGTACTTGGTGTAGATGCCGTTAGTCCATTCTGCCGGCTCGTTCTTACGGGCAATCAGTTGGTTGTATTGCGTTCTCACTGCGGTAACCTTAGCTTGAAAATCAGTCATAGTTCGATCTATTTTGTTGTTTGTAATCTATTAATTGCGAATATCATTCAAGAATAATGTGGCATTGTCTTTGTGGAAAAGGCGGAAATCCTCAGCACAACTTTTCTCGGGAGCCGGCCCGAAATTCTCTTCTTTTTGGTCCCAAGCGTTGCGCCACAGGAGCACATAACAGGGGCTGAAGCCTTGGAATGCCGGTCGAAGCACATTGGTAAACCACTTCTCGTCGGGTGTGTTGCGGTATCCGGTCTCCGTGATGGCGTACAGCTTGCGATGCTTTTGTGCGTAATCGTGCATGATCTTCAGGTCCAATCGGCATGTGGCGACAAACTCCCCGGGTCCGTTGTACTGATAAATGTCAAAGCCGAGCAGGTCCACATACCTGTCTCCGGGATATGCGTTGAAGAAGCGTTGCGGTGTGTCGTGGGCATCGGCACCGGGCGAGTAGCTCCATACCACATTGTCGATGCGTGCCTTTCTGAATTGCCTGACAACCATTCGGAAGAGCGATTGGTATTCCTTGGCGGTGCAATGGGGCGTTCCCCACCAGAACCAAGAGCCTGTCATCTCGTGCCACGGCCTGAAAATCACGGGTATGGGGCGTCCGTTACTGTCTTTGAGCGACTTGATGAAGTCGATCGTTCGTGCTATCCACTGCGTCATCTTGG
>DBQL01000009.1:10965-12279 GCA_002305235.1 Prevotella sp. UBA1395
ATGCCAACTGATGGTCACGATGCCGCCTTTCTGCGCGAAGTCGATGATTTGCTCGCGCATCTTGTCGAACGGCACGCCGTCGAGGTTACGGTCATTGCCGTGCTCGATGCCGCCGAGGTCGCATCCCAATACGGCCGGATAGTCGCCGCAGACATCGTTGATATCGCTGCGTCCGAACTCCCATTTCCATGTGGTGCCATAAAACAGGGCATCCTGATGACCGATGAGCGTGCCGCGTTTTTGCAGGTCGCACAACCGGTTGATGAGTTTTCGGGCTGGAGATTTGCTTTTTGCTGTAGCCGTTGCGCATACGGTCATCGCTGCCATCAGGATGATAATGATCTTGTTCATGATGCGTGTTGTTGTAGGGTGATGCCTCGCCGGCAATTATCTGCCTTGCCGGTGATGCTTGATTTTCTTGATGTTTCTGATTGTTCCGTTGATGATTTTGAGTGTCGACCGGTCAGAGGCGAACACCGAGTTGAGTCCCTGCTGTTCTTGTGCGGGGTCTCCGGTATAGTCGTCCCCGGGCTGCCACTGCTCGTGTCGCGGCTTGGCGAGGCCGCCCCATCCCCAGAAATTGCATCCGGCGAAGCTGCCTCCGACCTTGGCATCGGCCTCGATCATCGAGAAGATGTACCGGTAATAGGCGTCGCGGGCGGCCGTTGTCGACTGCCGTGAGAATGAGAACCCGTCGCGCGGATAGCCGAATTCCTCCATCACCATAGGTTTTCCCAACCTCTTGGACACCTCAAGGCTGCCCATGATATAGTCTCTCGACTTGTCGCAGGCCCTTTGCACGTTCTCCACGAGCGAGTCGCTCTTGGCCCATCCCCAGTTGTATGGCCACACGTGCACATTGGTATAGTCGATGTTGGGGTCGGCACAGATGTCCTCAAAGCTCTCCGTCTCGCCCTCGCAGCCCCACGGTCCTTCGGTGCCGATAGAGATGAGGTGGTTGGGGTCGAGCGTCCTGATGAGCGCCGAGGCCTCTCTGAGCCATGCCTTGAAGGCCGGCAGGGCCTGCTTGCTGAATGCCCTCGGCTCGTTGCCGATCTGCCAAGACATGATGGTGGTATCGTCTGCATATCGTTTTCCGGTGTATCGGTTGGTACGACCGATGATGAATCTCACATGGTCATAGAACAGTTGGTGTGCCCTAAGGTTACCCGCGTATTGCTCCACAAAGTTCATATAGGCCGGGTATCCGTCCTCGTTGGGTCGTGGGGCCTTGCCCATGCCGGCGTGTTCGAGGTAAAACCCGTATCCGCCGCTCCACTCCCACGAGTTGTTGAGATAGAGCACGGCCACCAT
>DBQL01000009.1:12310-12516 GCA_002305235.1 Prevotella sp. UBA1395
TCGTTGTACACCCCGGGGGCACGTTGCAGGGTGGGTTCCACCTTGGTCTTCACGCCCTCTTCGCCGTCACTTCCCACGAGAATGCGCAGGTTGTCTATGCCCAAACGCTTCATGAGGTCCAGCTCCCGGGCCAGCCTTTTGCGGTCGCCACCCCGTCCTTGCGAGGCGAGGATGGCCCCATACCAGAAGTTGGTGCCGATGAAGTA
>DBQL01000009.1:12589-16211 GCA_002305235.1 Prevotella sp. UBA1395
AGGTTCATTTGTCTTAGCAACCAGTTCTGCCATTCGTCCCATTGCTCCTGAACCCAGAAATGTCCTGTCTCGGGATAGATGCTGAGTTCCTTGGGTGCGGAGACCACATTATAGGTGGCATACGAGCTTGTGGGCGGTACCACCTCATCGTTGTAACCGAAAGAATACCATCCCTTGCAAGTCACGCGGCGCGCGAAGTTCACGCCGTCGTAATATTGGCTGACTTTGATTTTCTGCGGGTCGGGGCTGTTCACGCCATAGAAATAGTGTGGCCATCCGCAGGCCTTGCCCTTCAGCGAAGCCGTATGGTCGCACATCGCGTCGTGTACCACGCCGATGAATGTCACCCGCTTGTCGAGCGCGGCGCATACCAGCGAGAGCATTCCGCCCTGACTCGAGCCTGCCACGCCGAGCTGTTCGCCGTTCCACTCGGGCAGCGTGGCAATGTAGTCGATGGCACGAACCGCCCCGGTGAAGATGCGCTTGTAGGGCGTCTTGTCGCGGTTGTCGAGATTGGCGGCCCAGTATTCGCTGAGTGCCCCGGCGGCAAGGTTGTCGTAGACGGTCTGCGGCAGCGTCACGGGAATGCCGTGCACGCCGATCTCCAAGGTGATACAGCCCTGCTCGGCCGTCCAAATGTCGCCGGCGTAAGGCCTCACGCCGGCCCCCGGCACACGCAGCAGGGCAGGGTATCGGCCCGACTTGGTGGGTATGCAGAGCACACCGTAGATGCGGCTTCCCCACCTGTCGTTTTGGAAGCTCACCTCGTAGACGTTCACTTTCTCGGTGCATCGCTCGGGCAGCAGGCGCCGGGTGGGTTCCAACGTGGTGTGGCGGGCTTGGGCAAGGGTGTTCTGCCAAAAGCTGTCGAAGTCGTCGGGACAGGCGGTGGTGGGCTGTAATCGCTCGGGCGAGAAGCCCACGGTGCAAAGCCCTTCATACGACTTGCCGTCGACATGGGCCGTCACTTTCAGTCGGTAAAATCCCGGTTGCCGCATCGTGGCCTTCCATTCCATCCGGCCGTCGGCAAGGGTCACCCCTTGTTTCTTCACCTCCGGATACATCTCCGGACCGGCCTCATAGTCGACGCGTGCCTGCATCATGGGGCAGCCCGACTTCAATACGGTGGCCGTGAGTCGTGCCGTCTCGCCCGTGCGATAGGTCCAGTGGGCACGGTCGGGACTCACTTGGACGACAATGTTGTTGCCTCTGATTTGCGCATGGGCGACCATTGCCATGCAGCACATCCAGATGATCAAGAGTTTTTTCATACGGTTTGAATAGTTAGGCATCGTCAGGCCCCGGCGGCCGCACCCCTGTCGTGTCACGATGACCGTGTGAGGCGGTTGGCGCCGGAGGGCAATCGCCGTGACATCAAGTCGCGATGTGAAAAGCGACAAGGGTTTTGATGATGCTCGTTTGAGATTTGATTGATGTTTAGGTCCATATTTGGTTGCAAAGATAGAATTATCTTGGGAAAATGTATTGTACTATATTGTCAAAAGATGATACTATTTTTCTTGGATAAAAAAAGTATCAACCTTGGGGCACGGTGTCATCCCGGCGTAGAGAGACGTTTCTGATGCTTTGCAACATATTTTATGCTTTTGCCTCGCTTCAAATGGCATGCCGCCAAGGGGAAAAAGCGGTCGAAAGGCGTGTGGTGTGGAATGCTTTTGCGAAAGCTATCTAATCGCGTCACGATTCGATAGTAATCGTCGCGCGATTCGATAGTAATCGCGACGCGATTAGATAGCTTTCGCAAAGCCACGATTGTTAAATTTACAAATCGTTTATAATCAGAGTTTTACGTTATGCTAAAGAAACAACCTTTCGTAAATGTTTGAAGAGTAGGATAAAGGCCGGTATGAGGAACATATCGGCAGCTATCCATGCCACCGGATCGCCAAGGCACACACCCAAAAAGCCAAGCGCCGGCACCAACCACAGGCTCACGCCGCAGCGCGCGATCATCTCCATCACGCCCGAGAGCATCGACAGATTGCTGTAGCCGAGGCCCTGAATGCTGTATCGCAAGATGGTGAGCAGGCCCAAGGCCGGGTAGAAATAGTTGGCCACACGCATGAAGAGGGCAGCATGGTTGATAACCGCCTGCTCGCCGCTGTTGACAAACAGTGTCATCATTTCGTCGGCAAAGGGATAGACCACGGCAATGGTCAGCACAAAATAGACCATCATGATCTTCACCGCTGCGATGATACCAAGCCGTATGCGGGCCATCTTCCGTGCGCCGATGTTCTGTCCGCAATAGGTGGCCATAGCCACGCCAATGTTCTCGAAGACACACGTAAAGAGGTATTTGATGCGCATGGCGGCGGTGAACGAGGCCACATAGACGGTGCCCAAAGCATTGTTGGCGCTTTGAAGCATGATGATGCCGATACCCGTGATACTGAACTGCAGTCCCATCGGCACCCCGTTGTTGAGTAGGATGCTGATTTTCTTGTTGTCGTATCGACGCTCTTCACCCTGCGGAATGAGCAGTTGCATCTCTCGACGGATATACATCCAACAGAGCAATGACGCAAATCCCTGTGACAGCAGCGTGGCCACGCCGGCACCCATGACACCCCATCCCAAGCCGAGAATGAGAATCACGTCTAACAAGATATTGAGCAGCGAGGAGAATATAAGAAAGTAAAACGGCTGCTTGGAATTGCCCAAGGCCCGTATGAAGCCCGAGAAGAGGTTGTAGGCAATGGTGAACGGGATGGCGAGAAACTGCAACATGAGAAACGTTCGGGCATCGGCGAAGATGTCGTGAGGCGTATTGACAATGGCCAATATGCGTGAACAGAGTATGCACGAGAGCAGTGTGATGACCACGGCAAATACCGCGGCAATGCGCAGGGCATTGGACACGTAGGCCCGCATCTTGCCATAGTCCTTGGCACCGAAAGCCTGTGCGATGGGGATGGCGAAGCCGGCACACGACCCATTGCAGAAGCCCATGACCAAAAACATTACCGAGGCCGACGCCCCCACGGCGGCAAGAGCGCTCACCCCGATCCATCGGCCCACGATGGCAGCGTCGATAACGAGGTACATCTGTTGAAGGATGTAACCTAATATTAAAGGTAGGGCAAACCGAAGGATTCCACGTGTGGGAGCTCCTACGGTCATATCATTGATATTTGACATACGAGTGTTATCTTGAATATGGGTGCAAAGGTAACGTTTTTTTGCCTTACCGGAGTCTCAAACTTGTATAAATCCGTTATCCTCATAGGCTTGCACACTTGTCGAAACGTCATGAACCCATCGCCGCGGACAAACAAAAGCGCTGCTTTCCTTTGGGTCTCAACATCTTTTCCATATCTTTTCAAAAACATATCAGCACTATGGAACAGCAGAAATACCCCATCGGAATACAGAGTTTTGAGAAGATTCGCAAGGAGAATTTTGCGTATGTGGACAAGACCGCGCTGGTCTACCGACTGGCCAACGAGGGTAATTACTATTTCCTGAGTCGTCCGCGAAGGTTTGGCAAGAGTCTGCTCATCTCCACTTTTGAGGCCTATTTTCTTGGCCAACGAGAACTTTTCGAGGGATTGGCCATCGAGAAACTGGAACATGAATGGACGGTATTCCCCGTGTTGCA
>DBQL01000142.1:0-2853 GCA_002305235.1 Prevotella sp. UBA1395
ATAAATACCTCCTAATTATTGTTTTAATGTTTTGATAACCAATTGTTTGCAACCTCAGGTCATCCTGCGGAAGTCCTTCGGTTTACACCCTCCGGAAGTACAACTTCCGTGCCTTGGAAATATCATGTTAAAACAATTAACCTTTACAGACAATTTGTCAGAAATATTACCATACAAGGCAAAAATACCCGACAAAATGTCATTTCGCCGTATAATGACCGCGATACCGATACCCCCATGTATCAACGCGTGCCCAATGCTTGTTGCAGAAAGTCGAGCACACGCCGCTGGTCGTCGAGATTACATTCGTGGGGCTGGTCGAGCAGCATCGTCTGCAAGGCCTGCGCATGACCGGCATCCGCCCATACGCCCCGCATGATATCAAAGGCTGCCACCACACCGGGCACCGGAAAGAGCTTGTCTCGCGTGCCGCTGATCATGAGCATGGGTCTCGGTGCGGCCAGCGAGGCAATGTCGGGATAGTCCATGAAGTTGCGAAGCCCGGGAATACAGTTGGCAAACCCGCCGTTCTCCCTGCGCCCATAGCGGGTGGTG
This sequence comes from Prevotella sp. UBA1395, assembly GCA_002305235.1. GTDB lineage: Bacteria > Bacteroidota > Bacteroidia > Bacteroidales > Bacteroidaceae > Prevotella. The sequence continues at coordinate 556 of DBQL01000142.1, forward strand.
AGCTGCGCCTCGGTGGTGGTCATCCAGCACACCGATGCCGTGGCTCTCACCCTATCGCTGAGGGCGGCGAGCATCCACGCCCGGTAAGCACCCATCGAACAGCCCACCGCTGCAATGCGCAGACTGTCCACCTGTGGCAAGGAGGCAAGGAAATCGGTGCCCAACACGTCGTCGTAGTGCATCTGCGCGCACAGGTTTCTACCCATCATCATCATGTTTCCGGCAATGATGTCATACCGTTTTCGGTCCACTCCCTCGCGCCGTCCGCGGTCTCCCCACAGCGGCGCGTCCAGCGAGACAACCACAAAGCCGTGCCGTGCGAGATAGTCGCCCATATACTGTCCGCCATAGAGTTGGTCCACCCAGCGGTCGGCATCGTTCACAACGGCGGTGTCTTCGGCAAACGGACGTATCATCTTCTCCTTGCCGATGAAGAGGTGCGCGCCATGATCATGCAGCAGATTCACGGCAGCATGGCGACCCTTGCCATGTGGCACGAGCAGATAACCCTTCACCCTGTACCAGCGGGTGAGCTGCACCGAGAAGCGCATGGCATCATAACCGTCGCGGCTCTCGCGCGCCTCCACCCGCATGTCGAAGTCGGCCGACCGTGGCGGCAATGGTCCCATGAGCTGCCATATCTTCTCTCGCGCCGCCCGCTGCCATTGCGCCCGGTCTCCGGCGTGATAGTTGCGCCATGCCAAGGGATAGGTCAGCGACTGCTGTATGGAGTCGGCATACACCGGGATGTCCATGTAAAACTCATGCTCCGCGCGTGTCTGCGCCCTCAATGCCGAGGCCGCGACCATCGCGATAAACAACAGAGGCAAGGAGAATGTCATCCTTGCCTTACCATATTTATATAGAGTGTTCATCTTCATTGCTTTTCTTCCGTGGCACCACCATACCCTCTGCGCAGCGGCATCGGCTCCGGGCGGCGGCACCGATCATCCGTCTCCGGAGCAACGCCGCCTCGTTGCCACGCCGCCGGAAGGGTCACGGTTTGCTCACGGGCTTGCCGGCTTCCATCCATTCGAGTATGCCACCGTTGAGGTTCACCACCTTGAAGCCCTCGCGGGCCAATATTCCCGCCGCCACCATCGACCGCTTGCCACTGCGGCAATAGACGTATGCAGGCTTGTCTTTACGCAGGGTGGCCACGGCCTTCGACCCGAAGTCGGCACTCTGCACGTCGTTGTTCACCGCGTAAGCAATATGCCCCTCGGCATACTCCTCGGGCGTACGTACATCGACAAGCTGCACCATGTCAGACAGAATCGCCCGTTCAAACTTGCCAGCATCCACCGAACTGATATTCTCTTGTTGTGCGCAGGAACTCATACCGAGCCCCCATGCGGCAAAAAATGCTACCATAATTTTTTTCATCTGTTGTCTCCCTGTCCATGAATCATGTCACGTTCCTGCCGCGAGCGAATCTTCTCGAGGTTCATCCGGGCAATGTCTTCGAGCGTAAGCCCCATATCCCGGGCCATCGCCGCGACATACCACATCACGTCGCCCAGCTCAAGCGCGATTTGCGCACGCGTGGCCTCGCCAAACGCCCCCGCCCTGTCGCGAATCTCCTTCTTCACCTTTTCGGCCACCTCGCCGGTCTCGCCGGCCAGTCCCAGCGCGGGATAGACAATGCGCATGTCGCGCGGATAGACGGCGGTGGCCATCGCTTGCTGCTGATACTCGTTCATGTCCATGACTGATGCAATATATTTTCGCACAAATATACGAAAACAATGGCATGCCACCAAACGAAAGGAGATAAAAAAAACGGGCATCCGCGCCACCTGTGCGCAGATGCCCGAAAAGGGTCTATGCAGTATTCCTCACCGATCAGTCAAGCCACTTCACGTAGCAGAAGTCCTGACGATGGGGCAGATTGGAGTTCTTGGGGAACATGCGTACACAACTGCGGAACGCGCCGGCCTTGTCCGGCTCGACGGTCAGCTCAAACGTGTAGTTGTTGCCCTCGTGGCCCACCTGCTCAAACTCGTGCACGCTCAGCACCTTGTAGTCAGACGCGTCGGTCTCGGGTTTGAGTATCACCAGCTCGAGGCCCACGGCATCGTCGAGGCCCTGCTCGTCGATCACATAGCGCAGCTTATACTCTTTTCCCGTCTCGCCGCCATTGTCAAAGAGGTTGGTATCCTTGCTTACCACGTGTATGCCGTCCCAGCGCTCGGCCACCACCTCTTTCCAAAGAGCGATGTCCTTGGCCAGCTTGTTGTCGTTGGCAGCAAGCTTCTTGAAGCGTGCGGCCTCACGAATATAGAACTTATCATAGTA
>DBQL01000142.1:2898-3827 GCA_002305235.1 Prevotella sp. UBA1395
CTGAAGCCCTTCTTGTTGCGGGCATAATACAGCGGGATGATCTCGTTCTCGAGGAGCGAATAGATGGTAGCGGCGTCGAGCTGGTCCTGATAGCTTTGGTTGTCGTAGGTTCTCTCCTGCGGAAGTGCCCATCCGGCATCCTTGCGGTAGCCCTCTACCCACCAACCGTCGAGCACGGAGAGGTTTACCACACCGTTCATCTCGGCCTTCTCGCCCGATGTGCCCGATGCCTCGAGCGGACGGGTGGGAGTGTTCATCCAAATGTCCACACCCGACACGAGGCGGCGTGCGAGCTGCATGTCATAATCCTCGAGGAAGATAATCTTGCCGAGGAACTCGGGACGCTGGCTGATTTCGTATATTTTCTTGATCAGTCCCTGTCCTGCTCCGTCGGCGGGATGTGCCTTTCCTGAGAACAAGAAGATTACGGGATGCTCGGGATTGTTCACAATCTGGTTCAACCGGTTCACGTCGGTGAAGAGCAGGTGGGCACGCTTGTAGGTGGCGAAGCGGCGGCAGAAGCCGATCATCAGCGCGTTGGGGTTGATACGTTCGAGCAGCGACACCACACGGGCGGGGTCGCCCTGATTGCGCAGCCACGACTGCGTGAACTTCTCGCGGATATAGTCCACGAGCTTCTTCTTGAGCGCGAGGCGGGTGCTCCATATCTCCTCGTCGGGCACATTGTAGATGGCATGCCAGATGCTCTCGTTGCTTTGGTCGCCCAAGAAGGCCTTGTCGAAATACTTGTCATATACCCTGCGCCACTCGTTGGCGGTCCATGTGGGGAGGTGCACACCGTTGGTCACGTAGCCCACGTGGTTCTCCTCGGGGAAATATCCCGACCAAATGGGCGCGAACATCTTCTGGCTCACCCATCCGTGGAGCTTGCTCACACCGTTGACCTCCTGACAGGTGTTGCACGCGAA
>DBQL01000142.1:3969-5826 GCA_002305235.1 Prevotella sp. UBA1395
GCATGACCCTCGTTGCAGTGGTAGATGTCTTTCTTGATACCGAGCTTCTTGAGCGTGAGGATACCGCCGATGCCGAGCAGAATCTCCTGCTTGAGACGGTTCTCCCAGTCGCCACCATAGAGTGAGTGGGTGATGGGCTTGTCAAACTCGGAGTTCATCTCGTTGTCGGTGTCGAGCAGATAGAGCTTGATGCGTCCCACGTTGGCACACCACACGAGGGCATGAACCTGATAGTTCATGTAAGGCACGTCTACCACCACCTGATTGCCGTTCTCGTCGAGCACGCGCTCGATGGGCAGCGAGTTGAAGTTTTGCGCGTCGTACTGCGCAATCTGCTGGCCGTCCATCGACAGGGTCTGGGTGAAATATCCGTAGCGATAGAGGAATCCCACGGCACAGAGGTCCACGTTCGAGTCGGACGCCTCCTTGAGATAATCGCCGGCCAGCATGCCGAGGCCGCCCGAGTAGATCTTCAGCACCTGATTGAGACCATACTCCATCGAGAAGTAGGCCACCGAGGGACGCTTGGCGTTGGGCTTCACGTCCATATAGGCACGAAACTCGGCGTACACGTCTTTTACCTTCTTCATCAGGGCCTTGTCTTTCACGATGGCCTCCTTGCGGTCATAGCCTAACCGCTCGAGGAGCAACACGGGGTTGTAGCCCACCTCTTCATAGAGGGCTTCGTCGAGGCTCTTGAACAGGTTACGGGCATTGAAACTCCATGCCCACCACAGGTTGCGGGCAATCTCGTCCAAACAGTTCAACTGCTCCGGAAGGCGTGATTTCACCGAGAGTTCCTTCCATTTAGGAGTCTCACTATAATTCGCTTTAATTTTCATAACTACTTAAATAAAATTTATATTCGATTGTTCATGAATGCTTTCTCTCTTCGGCTTTGCGCAATGCCACGTCGTAAGCCTGCTCGTAGTGCCTGATAAAATGTTTCCACAGCGCCTTCTTCGACAGCCGGCCGGCCTTGTCGCGCGCCGCCGCCACGGCCTTGTCGTCCATCGCGGCATAGTGGGCCACGGTGTCTCTGATGGCTTCTGCCACCTCGTCGTGGTTGTAATCGGTGCGGCGAATCACCTTCACGCCGTCTTCGATCTCGCCCTCACGCCTCAGCTCGGCGTTCACCCACAGGCCAAAGCCGGCGAGGTCTGTGGTGATGGCGGGCACCTTGAAGGCCACCGACTCCAACGGCGTGTAGCCCCACGGCTCGTAGTATGAGGGGTAGACCGAGAGGTCATTGCCGCTGATAAGGTCGTAATAGGGCATGTCGAAGATGCCGTCGTCGCCGGTGAGGTAGCACGGCACGAAGATCACCTTCACCCTGTCTTCGGGGCGGTTGTGCATGCCGAGGGCCCCGAGCATGCCGAGCACACGGTCGTCGCCGCTGTTGTGCAGCCAGTGGGTCATCATCGGCGTGGCAAGGGGCCGGTCGTATTGCAGACCCGAGCGCAATCGCTCCTGCAGGTCTTGGCGCGCTCCGGCCACCCATCCCGGCACCTCGATGAAGGCCACCACGGGCTTGCCGAGCGTGCTGTCGTGGTTCAGGCGGTTCATGGCGTCGATGAACACGTCGATGCCCTTGTTGCGAAACTCATAGCGCCCGCTGGTGGCCACGATGAGCGTGTCGTCGGCCATCGGGGTGCCGAGCAGGGCCGCGGCCACGTCGAGCAGGCGGCGGCGTGCCCTCTTGCGGACGGCCACCAAGGCCGACCCCTTGGGCACGAAGTTGTCTTCAAATCCGTTGGGCAGCACCACGTCGCAGGGTTTGTCGAGCAGTTCGGCACACTCGCGCGCCGTAATGTCGCTCACCGTGGTGAAACAGTCTACGTAATGGGCGGTCTGCTT
>DBQL01000056.1:0-8827 GCA_002305235.1 Prevotella sp. UBA1395
AGCCGACTATCTGCGCCAAATCTTCTTGAATGCCTGCCGATGAAATTTCTCCTCGGCCTTGATCACCAACAGCACCTTACCGGCCGGAAGCACGTCACAGAACTTAAGATGATATTTCTGTTGGAGCTTCTTGATCTGCAAGTCGATGGAATCCATATTCTTGATAGCCTCCAAACTGGCGGCATTGTCGCGGGTATCAATGTGGCGATACCGCCTCATCTTATTGAACAGCATCCGCTGTTTGCCCTGCATCTCCTTGTAGACCGGGAAAAACGCGGCAGCCTCCTGTGGCGACAGTCCGGCCTCGGTGACGATAAACTGCTCCATCTCGGCTTCAAAGCGTTGGGGGTTGAAGCCGCGTTGCTCCTGTCCCCAAACTTGCAATGTGCCTAAGATCACTGCGAAAATGAATAATAACCTCTTCAATGGAATTATAAATTAAATTGATTAGATGTCTGCCAAATAGTTATACATATCCTCATTGTCAAGCATGGTGTAGTCGGCCATTGCGTCGACGGCCGAATAAGAGGAAGACACCGCCGCAGCATGACCGGCCACGACAGCCGAATGATCTGCATTGTTGTTGCCGTTATGCATGAAAACGCCTATGCCAAACACCGCCGCGCACACGCTCGCCACACCGATGGCAACCGGCCGCAAACGATGCCACGCCGACTTTCGGAGGGCTACGACCTTGGCCGCTGGCCTGTCTTCGCTCTCAGGCAGGCTTTGCATCAACTGAGAAGCAAAGTCGTCAAAATAGCCCTCAGGAACCTTAAAGGGAGTCCTGCGGCCAAATTTCTCTTCTATAAACCGTTCTTCTCTTTCCATGATTGTTCTTTTATGTTTTGGACGAAACGAAATGCGTAAAGTTTAAATAAGATTTGAAAAATATTCATCTTAAGCCACTTGTCGTGACCTTTGAGACAGCATCATCAGGTCGAGGCTACTCCCTTTTCTCAAAGTAATCCTTGATCTTTTTCACCGCCAAATGGTAACTGGCCTTGAGCGCGCCCTCGGAGGTGTCTAAGAGCAGGCTCATCTCGGAATATTTCATTTGGTCGTAATACCGCATGTTGAACACCATGCGCTGCACCTCAGGCAACGAGGCGATGGCCTCCTGAAGCCGGGCGAGCGTCTCATCACCATCGAAATAGTCGTCGGCCATGAGGCGGGCAGACACGCTCTCGTCTTCGTCGGCACTCACCCTCTGCACCAGTTTTTGGTGACGGAGAAAGTCTAATGACTCGTTGATGGCGATGCGGTAGAGCCAAGTGGAAAAGCGTGACTTGTTTTGAAAGTTGGATAGGTTGTTCCATGCCTTGATAAACGTGTTTTGCAACACGTCATTGGCATCGTCATGAGAAAGCACCATCCGACGAATCTTCCAATACAGGTGTTCGCTGTATTGGTTGACCACCATCGAGAAAGCCTCTCGCCGGCGGGCAGGGTCGGCCAACATGCCAACCAACTGGTCTTCGTCTACTTCCTTCACGAGTGATATGTTTCTTGAAAATTATATGAACTGCCTAAGCTCTCTGTACATCACGGCATCGTAGCCATATACGTCACTAAACGCTTCTATCGCCCCATTGTCGTCAGGATAAAGCGTGTAATACACGATAAAAATGGGTATTCGGGGTTTCACCTCGACATGCCCGATGAGGCGTTTGCGATCGAGGGTGTCTGAAACAGCCCGCATCCGGCCGGTCATCTTCTCCTCGGGAATGCCCACGGGCGACACATCGGCGTTCATCGAATAGCGTATCCTGCCGATGAGACGGTCGTCCTTTTTGTCGAGCATGAACATGGCCAAGTCGAAGGGATGCTCCACCCGCACGCAGCCATGACTCACATCACGGTTGAGCTGCGTGAAGACACCGCGCGAAGAGGTGTCGTGCAGGTAGATCGACAGGTTGTTGTCAAACCGGAAAATGATACGTCCCAACGCGTTTCCCTCGCCCCCTCGCTGAACGACCATGTATTTCCCGCTCAGCAACATGTCTCTCGTCATGAGACGGGGAGAGACGATTTGGCCGGTCTGCCGGTCGCGGATGAAATATTGATGCTGTGTGAAATAGTACTCATTGCCCAGTCGCGGGAGTATGCTTTTCTTGACAATGCTCATGGGCATGATCCATTGCGGGTTGAGGTCCATGCGTTTCACCTGACTGATCATCAGCGGGGTCTTGGTGTCGTATGCCCCAAAGGCGATGCGCATGGAGAGGGTGCGGTCGTGGTCGACAGCCCGCAAATGGAATGAGGGGATATTGACCAGCACGTATTTCTCGTGATACCGGGGGTAGTCGGGCAGTCGCCAGCGACAACGTTCCATGTTGACCATGATCCGCGTGCGACCCAACGTGGCAGCCTCCGGAGAGTTCAAGGCCTTGAGAAGTCTATGGTAAAGTGTGCTTTTGGGAGACATCTCGTGCAGGAAATGCGAAATGCTATCCACCTGAACCTGACGCAATGCCCTGTCGACGAAATGCTTGTCGGGCTGCGGAATCTTTAAGTCGAAGAGGATACGGTAGCTTTTTACGGCGGTATTGGGATCGTAAACATCTAACCGGTTGAAGACCCGTTGGGGATTCATGAAGCCGAACCCCTGCCCCACGGCATACCGGAGGTAGGCCTTCGTGAGATTATACTCCAAACGGGCAGCCACTTTGTTGATGCGGTTGTCGTCCGCGTCGAAATGCAATGTCCTGAGGCGTTCCATGTCTTGCGCTATCCGGGCGAGGCGAAACTTCTTGTCGCTGAAGCCCATTTGCTCGATATGGCGCAGACAGTTCAACAAGCTGTCGGCACGATGGTCGATGCCCTTCCGACCGATCCATACAAAAGGGGCTTTGGCATAATAAAGTTTTCGGGTGTGAATGTCGGCAAAGGCGGAGTCGTTGTCTGACCGGCACAGCGAGTCGATCTCCTCACGAATACGGTGTGAGTTTAGCTTATAGGCCGAGGTGGACAAGGTCTCATAATCGGCTAATGAGAGGTTTGCATTGGTGTTTGCCTTACGATCGTGGCACGATAGCAAAGACAACGACGCAAGAAGAAGAAAAAATAAACAACGACTTTTCAAAGGTATCAGAACATTTGCCTATCTGATAGAGATTTTACGAACTACCTTTCCTACTTTAACGATGTAGCATCCCTTGGGCAGATTGAGGTTGTAACTCTTGTCTGACCCGTCTACCTTGATACTCATCACTCTAACGCCCGTGACATTGTAGACATGAACCACCTGCCCGGCCGCACCCGTGACATGCAAAACAGCATCATCACTGACAGAGATCGATATGTTTTGGAAATCGTTCTCGATGATTTCCACTGCAGCCGAAGCGCTCGCCATCCGAGGTGCTCCAACCGTCATGGTGAATAAAATAAGCAGTGAAAGTATGTTTTTAGCCATTTGTCTTCTTCGTTGATTGCTTTTTGCAAAGATAGTATTTATACGCAACATTACGATAAAAACGGCATGTTTTTTAGCAGGTTGTTAAGATTAATTAACCCTGCCGCCACAATAATTTGCCAAGACACGGGGCATATTGCGGGCCTATACCTTCACGGTCATGCCCTCGGTGGTGAGAAAACTATTGGGAAACACCTCCTTGGCCTCGGCAAGTAGCGCATCCTCATTGGGATAACGGGCACTGTAATGGCCAAGCAGCAGCTTCCCCACATGTGCATCGCGGGCCACCATAGCCGCCTGCTCGGACGTGGAATGGTAATAGAGTTTTGCGCGTTGGGCACATGCCTTATCGTATGTAGACTCGTGATAGAGCACGTCAACGCCGGCCACAAGCGTGTGAAGGGTAGGCATATAGCGCGTATCGCTGCAGTAAGCATAGCTGCGAGGTGGGTCGGAAGGTGTTGTAAGTTTCTCGTGGGCAATCTCCACGCCATCGGGCGTAGTCCATCCGGCACCATGCTTGATATTGTCGATCTGGCTCAAGGGGATGTTATAGCAGTCGATCATGTCTCTACGGATATGCGGCAAGGTGGCTTTCTCCCTGAAAAGAAAGCCACAGCAGGCTATGCGGTGTTGCAAAGGGATAGATTCGACGGTGATGCTTCGATCTTCGTAGATGACCTGATGACGCATGGTATCGACGGCATGAAACTCCACGCAGAACTCCAATCCCGAGCAGAAAAAATCCATCTGCGACCGCAACAGGTGCTCAAGGTCGGCCGGGGCATAGACATGCAAGGTGGAGGTGCGGCCCAACATCCCGAAAGTGGAGATCATTCCGATGAGCCCGAAACAGTGATCGCCATGAAGATGCGAGATAAAGATGGCCTGAATCTTCGTGAAATTGACCTTCGACTTGCGCAACTGAATCTGCGTTCCCTCTCCACAATCGATCATAAAAAATTTGCCCCGTACCTCCACGATTTGTGAGGTGGCGAAGTGTTTGAGAGTGGGCAACGCACTGCCGCAGCCCAGAATGTGGATTCTGAACGGTTCCATACTGACGAAAATGGCTGTTAAAACGTCTACGGACGCTTATAAGTGAAGATGCCCTGCTTGTTCTCCAAATAGAGAGAATCCTTGCCGAGCTTGTTGATACTGAAGGTGTCTTTGTTGATGACCAGCATGCCGTTGAGAATCTTCCAGTTGGTCCACGGGTTGGTCTCGGCCTTGACACTCGACTTGATGACGCCTCCCTCGAGTATCTCGAAGTTCTTGTCTAAGCTGATCCATTTGCCAAGCAGCGTGGTAAGGTTGATGACTTTCTGCGCCACCCTGTCGCCATCGACACTGTTGCCCTCGATTACCGCCAAACGGTCGCCTACCAACAGGCCGCCCTGCACATCCTGAACACCATTCTCATCCTCACCAATGATGTATTGCAAAGTATCTCCGGCATCGGTGATCAGTTCCAAAGAGTGCATGGCCGTGCCCTCTCCGCATGTGCCATAGACTGTCGTGTCGGCCACTTGATTATCCACCAGCACACTGTCTGTGTCGTGACCAACGGTCTTGGGCGACTTGTCCTTGCATCCTGTCAGCAAGAACGACAACATCCCTACCGCAGCAAAAGTAAACGCTAAGGTTCGAGTGTAAAAAGAATGGTTTGACATATTAAAATGGTTTATTGTTGTTCTGAGTGTTTGGCCTCGTTCCAAAGGCGGTCCATCTCATCAAGACTGAGGCTGTTCAACGCCCTGCCCGACTCTCTGACCTGCTGTTCTATGTAGTTGAAACGAGTGATAAACTTTCGGTTGGTGTATTCGAGCGCGTCATCGGGATTGAGATGATAGAGGCGCGCCGCATTGATGACGCTGAAGATAAAGTCGCCCAACTCCTGCTCCGAACGTTCCCAATCTTCTCTCTTCAGTTCGGCTTCGAGTTCAGAAAGTTCTTCCCTCACCTTGGCCCATACATCCTCTTTCTTTTCCCAGTCGAAACCCACGTTGCGCGCTTTGTCTTGTATGCGATAAGCCTTGATCATCGATGGCAAAGCATTGGGCACTCCGCTCAACACGCTTTCATTGCCGTCTTTCTCTCTTTGCTTCATTTGCTCCCAAGTCAGTTCCACTTCATCGGAGGTCTGAGGATTGTCGTCTACATGATCCGAATCGCCCTTATAGACTACCTGTCCGCGCCCATTAATCTTCATGTCGGGATTGGCAACGGTGAAAGGTTCGTTGTCGATGCCCCAATCCCCTTGGGTCTCCCTCCAGTCGATGAATGGGTGGCGGAACATCAGCTTGTCGGCCTCCTGATTGCATACGTCGGCAATATCAAACTCGCCATCCTCGTTTCCAATCATGGAATAAAACATGACGTGCTCCATCACGTCGCCAAGCTCTTTCATGATCTCTCGATAATCGTGCCTGATGAGGGCGTCAGCCAGTTCGAAGACCTCTTCTATCGTGTTTGAGCGAATGCTGTCCAAGGTCTGCTTGCGATCCCACGGGCATTCCTTACGGAGTCGATGCTGAATGTCTAATAACCGTCCGAAGGCTTCCAGTTTCTCTTTTCGTGTATGCACTTTTTCTATATTTTTGATGCAAAGTTAGGTATTTTAGATGGAAAATTCGTAAATTTGCAAGGTTTTTATAATTAAACTAAGGTATAAAGATTTAACATACATGGAATTAGCAAGTAAGTATGACCCCAAAGAGGTAGAGTCGAAATGGTATGAGTATTGGCTGAGCAACAAGCTTTTCAGCTCCAAGCCCGATGGCCGAGAGCCATATACGGTGGTGATTCCGCCCCCCAATGTTACCGGTGTACTCCACATGGGACACATGCTGAACAACACTATACAAGATATTCTGGTGCGCCGTGCCCGCATGGAAGGCAAGAATGCTTGCTGGGTTCCGGGCACAGACCATGCCTCTATCGCCACCGAAGCCAAGGTGGTAAACAAGCTCGCCGAGCAGGGTATCAAGAAGAACGACCTCTCTCGAGAGCAATTTTTGGAGCACGCATGGGACTGGACCCGTGAGCACGGAGGCATCATCCTTAAACAACTGAGAAAACTGGGATGTTCGTGCGACTGGGATCGTACGGCATTCACAATGGACGACACCCGTTCGGAAAGCGTCATCAAGGTGTTTATCGACCTTTATCAAAAGGGGTTGATCTATCGTGGCGTGCGTATGGTGAACTGGGACCCGCAAGCGCAAACCGCTCTTTCTGACGAAGAGGTGATTTATAAGGACGAGCACTCCAAACTGTATTATCTCAAATACTATGTTGCCCCAGAGGAGCAAGACAGCGTTGCACGCTTGAGCGACGACAATGTGATGCATCAGGACAGCAAGGGTTACTACGCCGTGGTGGCCACAACACGTCCGGAGACCATCATGGGCGATACGGCCATGTGTATCAATCCTGAGGATCCCAAAAACACGTGGCTGCGCGGTAAGCATGTGATCGTGCCCTTGGTGAACAGGACTATTCCCGTCATTGAGGATACTTACGTTGACATCCAGTTTGGTACGGGCTGTCTGAAAGTGACTCCCGCCCATGATATCAATGACCATGCCTTGGGGTTGAAGCACGGATTGCAGACCATTGACATCTTCAATGACAACGGAACACTCTCTCAAGCTGCCGGAATGTATATCGGACAAGACCGCATGGAGGTAAGAACACAGATTTCTAAAGACCTCGAAGCTGCCGGACTGATGGAAAAAGTTGAGGACTATGACAACAAGGTGGGATACTCCGAGCGTACGAACGTGCCCATCGAACCCAAACTTTCCACCCAGTGGTTCCTCAAAATGCAACACTTCGCAGACCTTGCTTTGGCACCGGTGATGGAAGATGATATCGAGTTCTATCCCAAGAAATACAAGAATACTTACCGCCATTGGTTGGAGAACATCAAGGATTGGTGTATCTCTCGACAACTATGGTGGGGACATCGAATCCCTGCATATTACTTCGCGGATGCTCAAGGGAAGAACGATTTTGTGGTTGCGGAGTCTGCAGAAGCTGCCTTGGAAGCCGCAAGAAAAAAGAATCCGTCTCTCAACATCACCGACTTGGAGCAGGAAAGCGACTGTCTTGACACTTGGTTCTCGTCATGGCTTTGGCCCATTTCCGTATTCGACGGCATCAATCATCCCGACAATGAGGAGGTGAACTACTACTATCCCACCTCCGACTTGGTAACCGGCCCAGACATTATCTTCTTCTGGGTGGCACGAATGATTATGGCCGGCTATGAGTATCGCGCCACATTCCCCTTCAAACATGTGTATTTCACAGGTATTGTTCGTGACAAGATAGGTCGTAAGATGAGCAAGAGCCTGGGTAATTCGCCCGATCCGCTGATGCTGATCGAGAAATTTGGAGCAGACGGCGTGCGCATGGGCATGATGCTATCGGCACCTGCCGGCAATGACATTCTGTTTGATGAGAGTCTGTGTGAGCAAGGCAGAAACTTCAATAACAAGATTTGGAACGCCTTCAGATTGGTGCAAGGCTGGGAGACTGCCGACATGATACAGCCCGAAGCCAATCGTCAAGCGGTGACATGGTTTGATGCCAAGCTCAAGGAAGCCAACGCCATCATGGATGAACAGTTTAAGGGCTATCGCATCTCCGAGGCTTTGATGACTGTCTATCGCCTGTTTTGGGACGAGTTCTCGAGTTGGTATCTCGAGATGGTGAAGCCCGAATACGGCAAGCCTATCGATCAGGAGAGCTATGATGCGACACTGCGTTTCTTCGACGCTCTGCTTAAAATGCTCCATCCCTTCATGCCATTCATCACCGAAGAGCTTTGGCAACATATCCTTGACCGTAAGGATGGCGAGAGCATCATGAAGGCCACGCTTAACATTCCGGCTCCCTCCGATGCAGAAAAACAGTTGTGTGAAAACATGGAACTGGTGAAACAGGTGGTTTCGGGCGTTCGTATGGTGCGCAACCAAAAGAATATCGCTCCCAAGGAACAACTCGAATTGCAAGCTGTGGGCAGCAACCGTTTTGAGGCATACAATAGCGTGATTGCCAAAATGGCTAATCTGAGCGCGATCAATGTTGTGCCCGACAAGGCGGCAGACGCAAGTGCGTTTATGGTGTCGACCGACGAATTTGCTGTTCCCGTGGGCAGCCTCATCGATGTTGAGGCAGAGATTGAGAAGCAAGAGAAAGAGCTTCAGCATCTTGAAGGATTCCTTGCGGGAATTAAGAAAAAATTGGCCAACGAGAACTTTGTGGCTCATGCTCCCGAGGCTGTGGTAGCCCGCGAACGCAAAAAACAAAGCGATTCTGAGGAAAAGATTGCTGCCTTGAAGGAATCTTTGGCCGCCCTCAAGCAAAAATAACGAATGAAAAAATCCATTTTCACCCTACTCT
>DBQL01000056.1:8987-9479 GCA_002305235.1 Prevotella sp. UBA1395
TACCCCCATCAAGTCGTACACAAGCCCCATTTATACTACGACAGAAGGCATTACACAGATACTCCATGATGTACAGAGCAATGCCTATGCCCTCAATTATGCGATGATCATTGGGTGCCACGGCACCGGATGGACCTATAAGGAAGACTGGAAACAATATCCTTACCGGGCCAAACTCAACATCTACGATCCCAACGTCACGCAGGGCAAGTCGTCATCCGCATTTCCTGAATCAGTCGAGTCGTTGCCGCCCACTCGCTTTTATGGCAGTGTGGACGACCTGTCGTACAGTACGAACATCAGTACTTTAGCCGATGCCATACGGCAAGCGGGCATGATGATGCAGTATATCCTGTTTGATGTCTGTTATATGGCTAACATAGAGACAGCCTACGAACTGCGAAACGCCACCAACTTCCTCATCGGTTCAACTTCTGAGATCATGGCCTTGGGAATGCCTTACCAAACGATGTGGAGCTCTTTGGCCTCTGC
>DBQL01000056.1:9543-12661 GCA_002305235.1 Prevotella sp. UBA1395
ATCATGAAGACCATCAACTCCCACTACACATTGGCCGATTCGCTGGTCGACAGCGTGCAGGTACTGGATGGATTCCATACTCCAATCTTCTTCGATATGGGCGACTATGTGGACCATCTGTGCGAAAACGCGGGTCTTCGCAGTGATTTTCATTCCCAACTTGCCAAAGTAATCAAGTCGACTGTCTATACCGACACCCTTTATTCGAGCATGGGACAAGGGCACACCATGACCAAAGTGAACACCTATTCGGGTATCACCATCTCCGACCCGAGCAAGCATTCGGTGGCAGTGACAGGCAAACAGAAGACCGCTTGGTGGCAAGCCACCCACTAACGACTATTCATAGTCGTCTACAACACTATTGGTGAAGTCCATCATGGGTTTGGCAACCTTGAGGATCTTCACCATTTTTTTATCCCAATCGGGCTGGGAAAAGAAGTCGTCAGGAATTGTCTGCCACACGCAATAGTCTTTCATCTTGAGGTATTTCACATATTCATAATCAGCGGGAAAGTCTTTAGGGGCTTTCTTCAAATGCTGCATGCCAAAACCCTTGGGTGAGATATGCTCATCCGACCAATCCGACTCGTTGGCATATCCGAAGTTACTGATAAACTGTCCGTTCTCCACACACTTCAACCATTCGTCGATGTTTCCCATGATTTCATTGCGTACCGAGGTGAGAATATTGGTGGGAAGCCAATAGATTCCGCCTCCGAGCAAACTTTGTCCGGGCTGAACATGGATATAATAACCGCCATGAAGACCTTGCCTGCCATGCGAAGAGATATATGCCCCAAAGTGTTTCTTGTAAGGAGACTTATCTTTTGAGAAACGCGTATCACGGTAAAAGCGATACACACAATCCTTGGCCGTCAGGTGAGCGATGCTCGCATCAAAGGTGCCAATAGCCTTAATGGCATGGTCTACAACCCTTTCAAACTCCTCTTTAGCCTCTAAATACTCTTGTTTGTGGTCATTGAACCACTCCCGATTGTTATTGGCGGCAATCTTTTGAAGGAATGCCTGCATGATGTTCTTACTCATACCTTTATTCAAGTTTACTCCCTTCGAGCAGTTTCGGACATATTTTCTCAAAGGGACATTGATCACATTTGGGACGTGCGCTTTGACAAACATAGCGCCCGTGAAGCAATAACCAGTGGTGGGCATTGGGTATATCCTCTTCGGGTATATCGTGCAAGAGATGCTGCTCCACTTTCAACGGAGTGTTAGCCGTTCGGGGAACCAGCCCCAATCGGTGCGAAACCCTGTAAACATGCGTGTCAACAGCCATTGTCGCCCTACCAAACCATACAGCCTGCAACACGTTGGCCGTCTTCCGTCCAACACCCGGCAGCTTGACTAAGTCCTTGGGATCGTCGGGCACCTCACCGCCAAAGTCATCCACGATCATCCGAGACATCTCACTCAGATGGCGTGACTTGGCATTGGGATAGCTCACCGAACGGATATATTCAAACAGGTCTTCCGGCTCTGCCTTACTCATTTCCTCGGCCGTAGGATAGCGTTCAAACAGCGCAGGGGTAACCTCATTGATGCGTTTGTCGGTACATTGAGCCGACAACAATGTGGCACAGAGCAACTGAAACGCCGACCCGAAATGTAATTCGGTGCCGACCAACGGCATATTCTCACGAAAATAGTCTAATATAAATATGTATCGTTCTTTCCTATTCATTTGTATGTATTCTCTTCCATGTCACGATGCCAACATAAAGACGTCGGCTATGCAGGCGTTGATGACCCCAAATGTTTTATCAGCGGAATATAGTCGCGACATGACTCGAAACCCACCGTTTTCACCAACGAACATGTTCGACTCCGCCTTGTATGACATCCCTGCCCCGTATGCAAAATTAACCATTTATCATGAAGATTCAAAGCTGAAACAAAAAAAACATCATGAAAAATATTTAACTATTTTTGCGATTCAATATTATTTCATTAACTTTGCGTTCGGATAACAAAATGTTATCTAAGGGGTGCCTGCTCTTTTGGGCGGCTGAGAACATACCCTCTAACCTGATCCGGGTAATGCCGGCGTAGGAAGGATAAATCCCTTAGTATATTATTCTAAACATAAGGTATCAATGAAAAGATTGATTTGTACCTCGACGATGGCAATAGCTGCCATTGGTTTTGTGCCCGCACACGCAAAACCCTCTGATAACGATTCCATTAAATTGGCCGAGTTGCAAGAAGTGACCGTAAAAGCAGTGCGTGCCCAACAAAATGCACCGTTCGCGGTGGCCAACATCAATAAATCACAACTATCGCAATTTGCCAAGAGCGGGCAAGAATTGCCTTTCCTCTTTGCCCAAACACCGGGAGTGTTGGCATGGAGTGAGAATGGCTTGGGTATCGGCACCGACTATCTGCGTATTCGAGGCGCGGCAGGAAGCCGTATCAATGTGACACTCGATGGTGTATCACTCAACTCTCCCGAAGACCAGACCGTGTTCTGGGCCAATATGAATTCCTACGCCGCACTGCTCGGCTCTGCCCAGATTCAGCGTGGCATCGGCACCTCGACCAATGGTGATGGGGCCTTCGGAGGATCGGTTTCGTTAGCATTGGCCGCCCCCTCCGAGATACCATACTTAGAGGTCACTGGGTCCTACGGCAGCTATGACACTTATCACTTGGGGGCTAAATTCTCGACCGGACTGCTTTGGAAACACCTCATTTTCGACGGAGCATACCACGAAACCAAGACCGACGGCTATGTGCACGGCACAAGCGGGCGCTCGGGCTCATACTATGGCGGACTGACATGGTTAGGCGACAACTATTCCATCCGTTACAAAAACGTAGGCAATTTCGAAAAGACCGGACAGGCTTGGAACGGTGTTACGGCCGGCAACGACGACGCATCACTCATGGACGAGGGTATTCGTACCTATAAAGATATGTACGATCACGGCTTGGGCCGATACAACTCACTTTACGAATCGCTCGTCTTTGATGAGAACAACTGGGCGTTTGTCAAGGATGCCAACGGCAACTATACCACCCGCCGCTACCAACTTGACAACGGAAGCTACTGGGACAAGACCACCGACAACTTCTGGCAAAACCACAATATCCTCTC
>DBQL01000056.1:12852-15746 GCA_002305235.1 Prevotella sp. UBA1395
TTCCGCGGCAATCATTTTGGCTATCTCGACTATGTCTCGAACGTGGGACAGCAAGATGGCAGTGTCACCTTGCTGAAATCGTGGGACGGTGACAAGTATTATGACTCCGATGCCGATAAGAACGACTACTCCGTCTACGCCAAAGCCACCATGCAACTCGCACCCAATTGGGAGGCGTTTGCCGATTGGCAGTATCGCCATGTGGACTATAATACGAACGGCATCAACGATAAATTCTATAAAATGAGCAACGGTTTATATTCCAACCAAGGGATTAACATCGACAAGAAGTATGACTTCTTCAACCCGAAAGCCGGCTTTACCTTCCATCAGGACGGTCACCGCGCATACATCTCCATTGCCTACGCCGGTCGAGAACCCGAGCGCAACAATTTCACCGACAACGGCAATAACCCCGCACCCAAGGCCGAGAAGTTAGTCGATTACGAGTTGGGATATCACTATTCGGGCAGCAACTGGCACTTTGGCGCCAACTTCTACTATATGGATTATAAAGACCAGTTTGTGCAGACCGGGCAGTTGAGTGACATTGGAGAGAATCTCACGGTCAATATCAGCAAGAGCCACCGCCTTGGTGTAGAGCTCACCGCCGATTGGAGACCGCTGCAATGGCTCACGCTCATGGGCAATGCCGCATTGTCACAAAACAAGATCAAAGACTTCACCGAGTATCTCGACGACTGGGACAACTCCTATCCCGACGACTATGACTACGTGACGCAGACCTCGGCCTCGCAGCCCGACTTCAAACCGACGACCGTTCATTATGACAATTCCACCTTGGCCTTCTCGCCATCGACCATCCTCAATGGCTTCATCAATATCCATACAGGTGGTTTTCAGGCCGTATGGCATACCAATTTCGTGAGCAGGCAGTATTTAGACAACACCGCCAACAAGGACCGATCGTTGCCGAGCTTCTCGCAGACCAATGTCAATCTCAGCTACACCCTCGGCCTCGACCGTAAGATTGCCGGACTCAAAGAAGTGGTGTTCGGTCTCAATCTGAACAATATCTTCGACACGCACTATGCCAACAGCGGATGGGTTTACAGCGCGGTGAGCAACGATTACGGCTATACCAACGACAAGCGTTATTACCAGNNCCAGATAGGCTTCATTCCCATGGCGGGATTCACCATGATGGGTAATGTCACGCTGAGATTCTGATCGTTCAAATTTCAAAATTCATCATTCAACAGCTTACTTCAATATCGACGACAAGCGGGAGAGCAGGTCTACCCCGATCCGCAAAAATCGAGACAGAGGTTTGTTCTGAATCTTGAATTTTGAAATTGAAACCGTGAACGCTGTCACTAATTTAGATATTTACACGATGAACTTTGAACTGAACTGGCTCGATGTCACCACCACGCTGCTCGGATTGGCCTATATCCTCTTGGAATACAAGGCCTCGATATGGCTGTGGTTGGTGGGGTTCGTGATGCAAGCCCTTGACATTGTACTCTACTATGAGAAAGGACTCTATGCCGATTGCGGCATGGAGTTCTATTATATCGGCATGACGGTCTACGGCTTTTGGGCTTGGAAGTATGGTCGCAAGCACAACCAGCAACCCCAAGAAGAGCTTCCTGTCACCCATTTCAAGCGCAGCCTCATCCTGCCGTGGACCCTCGGCACGCTGGTCATTTGGGGCGTACTATGGTACTGGCTGGTGCAGATCGGATCTACCGTGCCCATTGCCGACTCGTTCACCACGGCGCTTAGCTTTGTGGGTATATGGGCTTTGGCACGCAAATACTTGGAGCAATGGCTCATTTGGATTGTGGTCGATGTGGTGACCTGCGTGCTCTACTTCTACAAAGACATTCCCTTCAAGGCTTCGTTGTACGGGCTATATGTCTTCATTGCCATCTTCGGATATATCAAGTGGCGCAAGATGATGGCATCCCACCGTGAGACCGCGCAAGCCATTGAATGATCCTTTCGTTGCGAAAGAGTGAAATATTATTTCCGGTTTGTGAGGAAAATTCGATGAATATGGTTATCTTTGCATATAATCTACTCACAAACAAAGAAAATCTATGAAACGATTCGCATTCAAAATGTATCTCAAGCCCGGCTGCGAAAAAGAGTATGCCAAGCGTCATGCGGCTATTTGGCCGGAATTGAAGAAGATGATTACCGAAGATCAGGGTGTCAGCAATTACAGCATCTATTGGGATAAAGAGACTAATCTGCTCTTTGCCTATCAGGAATGCTCCAAGGAGACCAACTCTCAAGACACCACCCACGTGGACCCTATTACCCAGAAATGGTGGGATATGATGGCCGACATCATGGATACCAATCCCGACCACTCGCCCATCTCGGTGCCATTGGAAGAGTTGTTCCATCTGGACTAATGCCTTCCCCACGCTCCGGGCAGCGGCATGGGCCTTTCGCCCGTTCGTCGCCGAGCTATCACGCACGACATCCGAGTTGCGCATGGCATGCGCCACAACCATTGCTGCCACGCCATTGCCACAACACATTCCAAGAGAGCCACTCCCCATCGATGGAGAGTGGCTCTCTTGGTATATAAGGCATGCACTCGAGACACGGCCCGGGCGCATATCCAATGATCATTTCACCCTGACGATATTCAGCGAGTTGGCAGGAATTTCCACGTCAACACCGTTGGCATCCGGACTGAGTTGCTGTTCGGCCGGCACAACGTTGGTACGGTCATCGATATTGTTCTCAGACGTACCCTTCTCGCCGGTGAGACGTATGACGCGGGCCTTTGACGACCGATGGTTCTTGAGATTGATGCGTGCGGTGGTCGGCTCAGAAGCGGTATTGACCAACTTCACGATATACTCGCCCGTCGTCTCGTCGTATGTGGCATTTGAGAAGAACCCGGCAAACGA
>DBQL01000056.1:15755-16896 GCA_002305235.1 Prevotella sp. UBA1395
TCGCCCTTGACACGCAACTCTACGTCATACCATCTGCCATCCTCCACCTTGCCCGGGGCAACGGCAATCTGGGCCTTGCTGCCGTCGATCACCTGCTCGATGGCGTGCTGCGAGTTGCCCCATCCACCAAGGTTCAACCAGCAATAGTTGTCTTCATCCACATAGTTGAACACCACGAGGAAACCCTCATGACCGCCATCCTTGCGGGCGTCGACCTTGTATGTATATTCGTCTGAAGTGAACTTCTTGGGGTTCAGGCGCACCGTACCCTCCTCACGAGAGGTTTGCCTCACCACGTCGCCATCCTCGGTCCACCGGCCTTTGACGTCCGGTGTGCCGACAGTCTGCGACTGTGCCGACGCAGGTAAAGTGAGCTGCTGGTTACGGAAAGAGGCTTGCGTGCCCCAAGTGCCCATACCCACCATGCAAGTAGCGGGCTTCACCTTCACGTTCTCCTTGTCCGCCTCGTAAGGATTGTGCTGGGTGGTCCTCATGATGCGGGTGCCCACGTTCTCGGCCATGATTTTCTGCACATAGTAAGAAGGTGTTCCGAAGGCTCGCCCGGCATCAAACTGGATCATGTCCGGACGCCATCTCGTCTCGTTGATATTGGCAAAGATCGGTGCATAGCTGCCCATCTTGACGATGTCGGAATTGTTTTCCATACCCATCATGAACACCGCCTCGCCCAAGGCTGCATTCAGGTTGCCCACCTTGCCAAAGCCTTGTGTCACGGCATACTCGCCCACATAGACCGCCGGTCCGCGCCGATCGTAGTTGTCGTAATGATTGAACTTCTCGGCAAACCATCCCGGCGTACGATAGTAGTGCTCGTCGAGCAGCTCCACGGTCTCATTGCTTTCCCACTTGGGATAGTCGGTACCCCATGCCGCCACGTTGCCGATGAGGTGCATGTTAGGATATTTGGCCAACACGGCATCCTTGAACAGTTTGAACCGCCGGTAGTAATTGTCGCTCTGCTCGCGCGGGTTGGGCTGGTTGTTCTCATTGCCAATCTCGAGATACTCGATGTTGAACGGCTCGGGATGACCGTTCTTGGCACGCAGGGCGCCATACTTAGAGGTGACCGGTCCGTTGGCATATTCCAAGGCATTAAGCGTCTCGTCGATCCACGGCTGCA
>DBQL01000056.1:16920-17430 GCA_002305235.1 Prevotella sp. UBA1395
CCGAGGTCTTCGGCCAATTGCAGATACTCGTGGAAACCGATACCGTCTGACGTGCGGTAACCCCAGTTCACATTCTCATGGCCCACACGCTCTTCCACGGGACCGATGGTGCGCTCCCATCTGAAAGCATTGTCCGGACTATTCTGGCCTTCGACAAAGCAGCCACCGGGGAAGCGGAAGAATTTGGGACGCAGGTCATAGAGCATCGACGCCAAATCGGGGCGCATACCGTTCTCCCGGTTATTGAATGTCGGGGGAAAGAGCGATACCATATCGAACGAGAGCGTGCCCTTGCCCGTGCCCTCAAACCACAGCAGGGCCTTGGGATGATTGGCATTGCCGGTGAACGTGGCCTCATATTTGGTCCATTTGTTGGTNNCCTTCAGGTTGCCCTTGAGCTTGCCCTTGGCCCAGAAACTCAACCTGTATGTGCGGCCCTGAACGGCGGGAATACCCCAAAAACCCTCGTTGTTGAACCCGTCACCGTCGCCGGTGAACGTCACTTCAAGG
>DBQL01000160.1:0-2275 GCA_002305235.1 Prevotella sp. UBA1395
GTCCCATCACGTGTGCCGGAACAGTGCCGTCAGTCTCTCGCCAACGACTCCGCCTCCTCCATCCACAGGGTCGACACGGCATCTGACGGCATGCGCCAGTCGCCGCGAGGACTGAGGCTCACCGAGCCTACCTTGGGTCCGTCGGGCAGACACGAGCGCTTGAACTGCTGGGCAAAGAAGCGGCGGCAGAACGTCTTGAGCCAGTGGGCAATGGTGGCATCATCATAGACCGAGGCCGACCCGTCGCCGGGGCCGAAGGCTTTCTGCGCGAGCGCGAAGATCTTACGCGGTGAGAAGCCGTGGCGCAAGAAGTAGTAGAGGAAGAAATCGTGCAACTCGTACGGGCCGACAAGATCCTCGGTCTTCTGTTTGATGTTGCCGTCGGCATCGGCCGGAATGAGTTCGGGCGAGATGGGCGTATCGATGATATCGGTCAGGGTAAGGGCCGACTGCTCGTCTACCTGCTGCGACACGAAACGCACGAGATACTTGATGAGTGTCTTGGGAATGGAGGCATTCACCCCGTACATCGACATGTGGTCGCCGTTGTATGTGGCCCATCCCAAGGCCAGCTCCGAGAGGTCGCCCGTGCCGATGACCATACCCCCAAGCTCGTTGGCAAGATCCATGAGGATCTGCGTGCGCTCGCGGGCCTGTGCGTTCTCATAGGTCACGTCGTGCACGCTCGCGTCATGGCCGATATCCTCGAAATGCTGCGTCACACTCTTGGCAATGCTCACCTCACGGATCGTCACCCCGAGGCTCTTCATGAGGTTCACGGCGTTGGTATAGGTGCGGTCGGTGGTGCCGAATCCCGGCATGGTTACCCCGATGATGTCCTTGCGGTCGCGCTTGAGACGGTCGAAGGTCTTCACACAAACCAGCAGTGCCAGTGTGGAATCGAGACCGCCGCTCACCCCCAAGACCACGGTCTTGGCATGGGTGTGAACGAGACGCTTGGCCAGTCCCATGACCTGAATGCTGAAAATCTCGTTGCAGCTACGCTCCATATTGCCCGACGAGGGTATGAAGGGATGGGCGTCGACCTGCCGGTCGAGTACAAAGTCGCGCGGGGTGGTGTGCTCCATGTCGACAATGCGGATGGTCTCGTCGCGCAGCAGGTGCTGGGCGGCGGTAAATGTGGTGTTGTTTCGGCGTTCACCGCGCAGACGCTCGATGTCGATCTGTGCGGTCTTCATCTGCGCCGTCGTGGCAAAACGCTCACCCTCGGCGAGAAGCGCGCCGTTCTCATAGATCAGCGCGTTGCCGCCATAGACCACGTCTTGCGTGCTCTCGCCAAACCCCGCACTGCTATATACATATCCGCTGATCGTGCGGGCACTCTGCTGTGCCAGCAGGCTCACGAGGTAATCGTGCTTGCCTATCAGCTCATCGCTGGCCGAAAGGTTGAAGATGATGTCGGCACCGGCCATCGCCAAGTGGTTGCTCGGCGGCATGGGCGCCCACACATCCTCGCAAATCTCCACGCCGAAGAGCACCCCGTCGCAGGTACGAAAGAGCTGCGGATCGGCGGTCACAAAGCCCGAGAAACCGGCAAAATGCACGGTCATGGGGCGCAGGTCGTGGGCCGAAGCAAACCATCTCTTCTCATAAAACTCACCATAGTTGGGCAGATAGCTTTTGGGAACGATGCCCATGATCTTGCCTTTCTGCATCACCACGGCACAGTTGAGCAGCAGGTCGCCCACTGCAATGGGTAGTCCGACGATAGAGATGATGTCTAACTGGCGGGTGAAATCGAGCAGTTGCATGACGGCATTCTCGGCCGCATCGAGCAACAACTGCTGGCGGAAGAGGTCCTGACAGGTGTAACCGGTGATGCAAAGCTCAGGAAACACAATGATCTTGACGCCCTGCCCCTCGGCTTGCGCGATAAGCGACTCGATCTCTATCACGTTGCGACGACAGTCGGCCACTTGCACGGTGGGCACCGCACTGGCCACTCTGATAAACCCATATTTCATCATGATGGTAGGGATTTGTGGGTAATAATTTTATGGAGATGATATGATTGGACTTGTGTCTGTGTCACGCGGCCAATCGACCGCGCGACCCGCAGTCGTCAATGGCGTATGGTGACCATCGTGGCCCCATAGCCATACTCCTGAAACGAGGCGTCCTGATAGGTGTATGACTTGTATTTGTAAGTCAGTTCGTTGATGATGGCCCGGCGCAGCACGCCCTCGCCCTTGCCGTGAATGAACACGATCTTCTGCCCGCGCTTGTCGGCATGCTCGGCCAGTGTGTCGCGGAA
>DBQL01000160.1:2396-2593 GCA_002305235.1 Prevotella sp. UBA1395
TCGGCATAGCGCTGCACGAGCTTCTCACGCTGTGCGGCGGTGGCAGCCCCGGAGGTCGGCGACGGTTCGGCGGCGTCTTTATACATGGCCTCCTTCAACCGGAGGGCATCGATGTCCTGCGGTTGGGGCACCCTGTCGGCCTCGATGATGGGATAGACAAGGGCGGGGATGTCGAAAAACGGATTCGAGCGATAGGC
>DBQL01000158.1:0-479 GCA_002305235.1 Prevotella sp. UBA1395
CGGGTGTGCCGGTCACGCCGTTTTTCCACCGTCACCACCGACGATTCCGCCTCCGCCCGTGAGGCAACCTCATACATGATTGCCCGTGGAGCGCGCCGCGTGGCGTTTCTCGGAGGGGCCAATCACGTGAGCGTGGTGGCCGATCGCAAGCACGGTTACCTGCAGGCCATCAAGGAATGTGGCATGAAGGTGGAGCCACGGCTTGTGGCCTGTCATGAGATGGAGTATAATACAGGGCTCATCGATACCCTCGCGCTGCTCGACCTGCCGCAGCCCCCCGATGCCATTCTCGCCATGAACGACACTTTGGCTTTTGCCGCAATGGAGGCCATCAAGAGCCGCCACCTCCGCATTCCTCACGACATTCAGCTCATTGGCTATACGGATGAGGCCCATGCCAAGTTTGTGGAACCACGACTCACGTCGGTCAGGCACAACACGTCGTTGATGGGACGCCGTGCTTTCGAACTGCTTTACAA
>DBQL01000158.1:664-2132 GCA_002305235.1 Prevotella sp. UBA1395
GATGCCGGCATCAATTACATGGATGTTTCTCCCTATTACGGCTATTATAAGGCAGAAGAGGTGTTGGGAACAGTTTTCCCACACATTCCCCGCGACAAATTCTTGATTTCCACCAAGGTAGGACGTTATGGCGAAAACGGGCATAACGTTTGGGATTACAGTGCTTCGCGGGCTTCCCGCAGTGTGTATGAGAGCATGGAACGGATGCACCTCGACTATATCGACATGGTCTTCGTGCACGACATCGAGTTTGCCGACCTTCGTCGGGTGGCCGACGAAACCCTGCCCGCCCTGCTCGAACTCAAGCGGCAGGGCGTCATAGGGCACGTGGGATGTACCGACCTTCAGCTCGAGAACCTGCGGTGGATCATCGAGCATACCGAGCCGGGGACCGTGGAGGTTGTACTCAATTTCTGCCACTACACGCTCAATGACGACAAGTTGCTCGACTTCCTCGATTTCTTTGAAGACCATCATGTGGGTGTGATCAATGCCTCGCCGTTTGCCATGGGACTGCTCACGCGGCGTGGCATTCCGCAATGGCACCCGGCTCCACGTCCCTTGGTGGAGGCATGTCGGAGGGCTGCCGACCTGTGCGACCGGCACCAATACCCCATCGAGAAGCTGGCCATGCAGTTTGCCACGTCGTGCCCGCGCATTGCCACCACGGTGTTCAGCACCACGAGTGTCGACAATCTCATGCGCAATATCAGGTATGTCGGCGAGGAAATCGACCGTGAGTTGCTCCGCGAGGTGATGGAGACCATCGGGTCACAAAGACGTGTGTCATGGAAGAATACATAAGAATCGTGGATGCCCATGCCCATCTTTGGCTTCGTCAGTACGGCGTGGTCGACGGGCAGACTGTCGTTGGCGGGACCGATGGCAGGGCGATGTTTCTCGGCGAGGAGCGGCAGATGCTCCCGCCGTTCATGGTCGATGGCCGCAACACCGCGGAGGTGTTCCTCTCCAATATGAACTATGCCCGCGTGTCGGCGGCGGTGATCACGCAAGAGTTTATCGACGGTTTGCAAAACGACTATCTGCATACCGTACAATGCCGCTATCCCGAAAGGTTCTTTGTCTTCGGCATGCCCGAATGGCGTTCGCCGCATTTTGCTCAACAAGTGCGGCAGCTTATCGCCCGGGGCTTTAAGGGCATCAAGCTGCCCGCGGCCCGTCTCATCGGACTGTCGGGTCGCATTCGTTTAGACAGTAGTGAGATGATTGAGATGTTCCGGCTGTTGGAACACCACGGCATCATCCTCGGCGTGGAGCTTGCCGAGGGCGATCTGCAGACCCGCGAGATGGAGACCGTCATCGAGGCCTGTCCCCACCTTACCGTCATCATCGGCCATTTCGGCATGGTGGGGCGTGAGGGCTGGCAGCATCAGGTCTGTTTGGCCCGCCATCCGCGTGTCTATATCGAGAGCGGGGGTATCACATGGCTTTTCAATGACGAGTTCTA
>DBQL01000158.1:2158-2764 GCA_002305235.1 Prevotella sp. UBA1395
TCCGACTATCCCCGTACCATCACCGCCATCACCTATAAGATGTCTTACGACTTCATTCTCAAGAGCGAGTTGCTCACCGCGGATGAGCGGCGGGCATTCCTTTCCGACAATGCCGCAAGGGTCTTCGGCTTCGACCGGTTGGTCAGCCTGCCCTATATCAAGAACATGTCCGAGTGAGGCTGTCGACCGTCGGCCCGTTTTTCGGGCCACAGCCATTCTCCAACTCCCTTGTCAAACCAATTTAAGAGTATTGTTCATGAAAACAATCGTGATAGACAGTCCGTTCAACCTTGGCCTTGTCGATAGACCGATGCCGGCGTGCGGCGACCATGAAGTCTTGTTGAAAATCGGTTATGTGGGTTTTTGCGGCAGTGACCTGAACACCTTTCGCGGGGTCAACGGCATGGTGACCTATCCCCGTGTTCCGGGTCATGAGATCAGCGCCACGGTGGCGGCGGTGGGCGACGGCGTGCCCGCCACACTCCGTACGGGCATGATGGTCACCGTGAATCCATACACCCACTGCGGCCATTGTGCCGCCTGTCGCAACCGTCGCTATAACGCCTGCGAGCACAATGAGACCCTCGGCGTGCAGCGCGATGGCGC
>DBQL01000158.1:2790-3760 GCA_002305235.1 Prevotella sp. UBA1395
CGTCTGTCGCGCTCATCGAACCGATGAGTGTGGGCTTCCATGCCGTTGGCCGGGCGGCGGTGACCGACGCCGATACCGTGCTGGTGATAGGTTGCGGCATGGTCGGCATGGGTGCCGTCATACGGTCGGTGCGGCGTGGCGCGCGGGTCATCGCGTGCGATGTCGACGACGAGAAGCTCGCGATGGCCCGCGAGCTCGGTGCTGCTTATACGGTCAACACACAGTCTGACGACGTTCACGCGCGCCTGTCCGAGATTACCCAAGGGCTGATGGCCGACGTGGTCATCGAGGCCGTGGGTGCCCCCGCCACCTATCAGATGGCCATCGACGAGGCGGCATTCACCGGGCGCATTGCCTGTATCGGTTACAGCAAGGGCGCGGTGAGCCTTCAGACCCCTCTCATTGTGAAGAAAGAGTTGCAGATATGTGGTTCGCGCAACGCCCTGCCCGAAGACTTCCGGGCCGTCATCGACTGTTTGCGGCAGGGCGGTTGCCCCACCGACCGGTTCATCACGGCCGTCTGTCAGCCCTCTGATGCCGAGATGTCGATGCGGCGGTGGCATGAGGCTCCGGGCCGCGTGTTCAGGATTTTGGTGGATATGCGCCGGGTGTGAGGGCCTCGTGCCCGANNAGCGGGCGGGGAGTGATTCTCCCTGCCCGCTCTCGTTTCATGATGTGTCGCTGTCGCGACGGCTGTTACCCGAAGGCTACGGTGAGGCCCGCCATGACGATGCTCACCATCGACATGAGCTTGATGAGGATGTTGAGCGACGGTCCCGAAGTGTCTTTGAACGGGTCGCCCACGGTGTCGCCCACCACGGTGGCCTTATGGCATTCGGAGCCTTTGCCGCCGAAATTGCCTTCCTCCACGTATTTCTTGGCATTATCCCACGCTCCGCCGGCATTGGCCATGAATATGGCCAAGGTGAATCCCGCGGCCAGACCACCCACCAACAGGCCCAGCACGCCG
>DBQL01000158.1:3823-4521 GCA_002305235.1 Prevotella sp. UBA1395
TCCCGGAACTGTCGTCGCACCTCTTCCACCATCTTGGCTGCCGCGCGTCCCACGGCACCCATCGTGAGTCCGCAGAACAGGAACGCCGCCATCGCACCGATAAACGCGCCCACGAGCACCTTGGGATTCATCAGGTTCACCTGAAAATAGTTCATGAAGTCGGGTATCGAGGCATGGGTGGCATCGATGGTACGTCCTGCCACGTCGGTCATGGTGGTGCCCACGCGGTGCATGGCAATCTTCACCTCTTCTATATATGAGGCCAGCAGTGCCAAAGCTGTCAGTGCCGCCGAGCCGATGGCAAATCCTTTTCCGGTGGCCGCCGTGGTATTGCCGAGGGCATCGAGGGCATCGGTGCGATGGCGCACCTCGTCTCCCAGCTCGCTCATCTCGGCGTTGCCACCCGCATTATCGGCTATCGGACCGTATGCATCGGTGGCCAGCGTGATGCCGAGGGTGGA
Organism: Prevotella sp. UBA1395; assembly: GCA_002305235.1. GTDB lineage: Bacteria > Bacteroidota > Bacteroidia > Bacteroidales > Bacteroidaceae > Prevotella. The sequence goes on from DBQL01000158.1 coordinate 4,285, forward strand.
GAGCATGCCCACCGCCGCGATGCCGATGCCATACAGTCCGGTCTGTATGCTGTGTGCGCTCATGCTCATATCAAAGCCGTTGGCACATAGATAGCTCATCATGATGGCCACCGAGATGGTGAGCACCGGCACACAGGTAGAGATCATTCCCGTGCCTATGCCCTTGATGATCACCGTGGCCGATCCGGTCTGCGAGGCTTTCGAGATCTCTTGTGTGGGTCGGTAGCTCTGCGAGGT
>DBQL01000070.1:0-453 GCA_002305235.1 Prevotella sp. UBA1395
TTGCCGGTCAATGCCCGCGATTCGACCACAGTGTCGGCTGCCGCTGCCTCGGCCTGCTCCTTGAATTCTTCGCGGGGCGCGCCACACACGGGACAGGTCTCGGGAGCCTCATCGCCCTCATACACATAGCCACAAACCGTGCAGACAAACTTCTTTGTCACGCGCTTGGGCACTTCTTCCTTGAACTTGCTCCGAGGAGCACCACACATCGGACACTTTTCGGGGGCCTCATCGCCCTCATGCACATAGCCACAAACCGTACATACAAATTTCTTTTTCATGCCATTGAACTTGTTTAATGAAAATGTTTTTGTTTCAATGCGCTAAAATATGAAAAATACTGTTTTGACATGCCCCGCCACAGGCAAAATCTTTGAAAAATTACGGAACATTAACGTTGCCGCGACAACGTTTCGCGACAACCCTCTTGCACGTGTGCAGACAGAGAAATTA
>DBQL01000070.1:497-940 GCA_002305235.1 Prevotella sp. UBA1395
GAAGCTGTGGCTGCCGAAGGAAAATGTTTGTTCCATCATGAAGACCAAGTGGTCTTCGTGCCCTTTTGTGTTCCGGGCGACATAGTCGACGTGCAGATCGTGAAAAAAAAGCACCATTATTGCGAGGGACGCGTGGAGCGCATTATCCGGAAGAGCGACGTGCGCTGTGAACCGATGTGTGAGCATTTCGGCATCTGCGGCGGTTGCAAATGGCAGAACCTTCCCTACGAGGAACAACTCAAGGCCAAACAGCAACAGGTTTACGACCAACTCTCGCGCATCGGCAAGGTGGAGCTGCCCGAATTCTCGCCCATCATGGGGTCGGTAAAAACCCGGGGATACCGCAACAAGCTGGAATTCGGATGTTGCAACAGGCGCTGGTTCACCAAGGAAGAGCTGGAAAACCCGGCCCTCGACCTCGACTCCGACGACCATTCGGCCAT
>DBQL01000070.1:989-1887 GCA_002305235.1 Prevotella sp. UBA1395
CGGGCATGACATTCTATGACCTTCGCGCGCAGCACGGACTGCTCCGAAGCCTCATGTTCCGCAACTCCAACTCGGGAGAGCTGATGCTCCTGATACAGTTTCACTATGAACGGCCTGAGGATGAGGCCTCGGCCAAGGACTTGCTTCAACACATTGCAGACAAGTTCCCGGAAATCAGTTCGTTGATATATGTTGACAACCAAAAGGGAAACGATACTTTCGGCGACTTGGAGCTGACCACGTTCAAGGGCACCGACTTTATCTACGAGATGATGGAGGACCTGAAGTTCAAGGTGGGCCCCAAGAGTTTCTACCAGACCAACACCGAACAGGCCTACCATCTTTACAGCGTGGCACGCGATTTCTGCTTCGGCGACGACGACACGACACAACCCGACATGCCACAAGGCAAGCCGCTCATTTACGACCTCTATACCGGCACCGGAACGATTGCCAATTTTGTGGCACGCCGCGCCGCCAAGGTGGTGGGCATAGAATACGTGCCCGAGGCCATCGAAGATGCCAAGGTGAACAGCACCATCAACCATATCGACAACACAGAGTTTTTTGCCGGCGATATGAAAGACATTCTCACCGAGGACTTTATCCGTGACCACGGACGCCCCGACATTATCATTACCGACCCGCCCCGCGCGGGCATGCACGCCGATGTGGTCAACGTGATACTCGCCGCAGCCCCACGGCGCATTGTCTATGTGAGCTGCAACCCCGCCACACAGGCAAGAGACCTTGCCTTGCTCGACGCTGATTACAGGGTGGAGAAAGTGCAACCGGTAGACATGTTCCCCCACACGCCACATGTAGAAAACGTAGTTCTGCTGTGCCGCAGGGCATGAGGCAGCGACAGGTCACGGCATCTGCCTTTCACAGCCGATGC
>DBQL01000070.1:1896-10161 GCA_002305235.1 Prevotella sp. UBA1395
ACATCTAAAATTAGGTTAAAAATCGAACCTGTCTCGATTTTTTTTCTTACCTTTGTAAGCCATTTTGCCCATTCCATTGGGATATTCAGGTAATAAGTTATAGGTATTAGTTACTATTTTGCAATAAGGAAAGGTAGACATGCGTCAACTTAAAATTCAGAAAAGCATTACAAACCGTTCGAGCGAAGCGCTGGACAAATATCTCGTAGAGATTGGTCGCGTACCAATGATCACAGTAGACGAAGAGATCGAACTGGCACAGGCCATTCGCAAAGGTGGCAGAGAAGGTGAACGGGCCAAGGAGAAACTCGTCAAGGCCAACTTGCGATTTGTGGTGTCGGTAGCCAAGCAATACCAGCATCAGGGATTGGGACTGACCGACCTCATCGACGAGGGCAACATCGGATTGGTCAAAGCCGCCGAGAAATTTGATGAGACTCGCGGTTTCAAGTTTATCTCTTACGCCGTGTGGTGGATCAGGCAGAGCATCCTGCAAGCTATCGCAGAGCAGAGTCGCATCGTGCGATTGCCGCTGAATCAGGTGGGAGCCCTTTCTAAGATCAACTCGGAAATCTCAAAGTTTGAACAGAAAAACCAGCGCCGCCCCTCTGTGCAGGAGCTGTCGAACCTCACCAATATCGAGGAGTCGAAGATCGACCAGACCATCAAGGCTGACAATCACCACATGAGCATCGACGCTCCTTTCCAAGAAGACGACGACAACAGTATGGCCGACGTGCTCGCTTCGAGCGATGACAGCCGTGCCGACAGGCAGGTGGACTATGAGAGTATGGCCAAGGAACTGGAGTCGGTGCTCCGCAACGTACTGAAAGAACGCGAGATTACCATCGTGCGCGAGTGCTTCGGCATCGGCTGCCACGAGAAGGGATTGGAGGAGATTGGCGACCAACTGGGGCTGACACGCGAACGCGTGAGACAGATTCGCGAGAAGAGTATCGTGAAACTTCGCGAGAGCGGTTACGCCAAACTCTTGATCAAATACTTGGGATGACGGCCTGAAAACCGGTTGAAACCCGATATATGGCAAACAGCCTCAACGAATGGAGACATCGTTGAGGCTGTTTGTTTTGTGGCACCCGCAAAGGGCCATGCGCCTTATGACGGCTATCGTGCGGATGACATGGCTACACGCGAGGGTCGCCGCCGAATGGCCGCAAAACCTTTCTAACTGTGCTTGCGCGAGAAAATGGCCATATTCTCCGAGGCCTTGAACACCACCTTGTCTCGGGCTTCGATGGTCATTTTCTCACCCGTCGAAGGATTAATGCCTTGGCGCTCGGCCACATGTTTAACGGAGAATCGACCGAAATCGGGAATGGCCACTTCATGGTCGCCATCACTAAGGTTGTCGGCAATGATGCCAAGCATGGTATTTACATACTTTGCGGCGGCAGACTTGGAAACTTCAGCCTTCTCGGCAAAGGCATCGATAAGTTGGGTTCTATTCATCTTGAAGGTTGGGTTAATGATGTTGAGAATTAAAAATACGACGGCACAGGCATACCGGTGCCATACGATAACACGTACAAAGTTAATACAATAATCTCAATATCATCGGGTCAGGCAGGCAGAATATTTGCGATTTACCAAGAATTACGCAACGAAGGTTAAACCAATGCGTGTTTTCAGCGTCAAAAAATCGAAATACAAACTATTGGCCATCATGCTATGACACGAAAGATATTCCTGCTAATGTCGCTGCTGTTAACAGTCGGCATCTCCTCGTTCGCGCAGTCGTCATACCGTATCAAAGGGCGTGCCTTGGAGACAGAAAACAAAGAAGCCGTGGAAAAGGCGGTGGTGACGATCTACAAAACCGACTCCACCTATATTGGGAGTATGCTCACCGACAGCCTCGGCAGGTTTGTCCTGCCCGCCGATATGGGTCGCTATATGGTGAAAATAAGTGCCATAGGCTATGACGAGGCATGGCGCAACGTGACCGTCGAAAGCCGTAATATCGACTTGGGCGACATTCTTCTCAAAGAGAATGCCATCATGCTTCAAGAGACAATGGTCACCGCCAACCTGCCCAAAGTGGTCATGCGAGAGGATACCATAATATATAATGCCGACGCTTACCGTGTGCCCGAAGGGTCGACGATAGACGCCTTGGTGGAAAGGCTGCCCGGTGCCGAGATCGACAACGACGGAAACATCACCATCAACGGCAAGCAGGTAAAAAAGATATTGGTGGACGGACGCGAGTTTATCATGGGCGACACCAAGACAGCAATGAAGAACCTGCCGAGCGCCATTGTCGACAAGGTGAAGGCTTACAACGAGAAAAGCGAAATGTCGAGACTCACCGGCATCGATGACGGCAGTGAGTCGACCATCCTCGACTTCAATATCAAGCCCAAGATGAAGAGGGGATTCTTTGCCAACGTGGACGCGGGATATGGCACCGAAAACCGATACAGCTCACGAATGATGGGTGCCCGCATGTACGGCGATATGAGATACACGCTCATTGGCAATGCCAACAACAACGGAGACGAGGGTATGGGCGGTCGGCGCGGACGACAGGGAGAAGGCGCGGGAGGCTTGAGATCGTCTAAAACCGTGGCTGCAAACATCAACTATGAGAAACGAAACAAGTTGCGGGTGGATGGCAGCGTGACATGGAGACATGGCGACAATGACAACAAGACATTCCGGTCGTCGGAAAACTTCGTCAACGCCAAGGGTGCGTTCTCAAACAGTTCGAGCGTGGGATTGTCGCGCAACGACAGCTGGAACGCCAACGCGAGAATTGAATGGAAGGTGGACACGATGACCAATATCAACATCAGGCCATCGATGAGCTATTCTACCAACGACGGTCGTAATGCCGGACGCACGGCCTCATATAGCAAAGACCCTTTTCTCTATGTGCTCGACCCACTGTCGGAACAGGGATTGGCAACGCTCAGTGAGGACTCGCTCGTGGTGAACGGACGCAACAATAAGTCGATAAGCTACAGGAAAAATGAATCGATGGGACTGTCGGTACAATTCTTCAGACGGTTGGGCACCAAGGGTCGGAACTTTACCATCGGGGGCAACGTGAACTGGGGCAAAAACGAGAATCGCAACATGTCGGCATCGAACGTGCATCTCTATCAGGTGAAAAGCGCCGAGGGCAACGACTCTACCTATCAGACCAACCGGTATAACCTCAGTCCGACTGACCGATGGAGCTATTCCATTCAGGCCTCTTACACCGAACCGATATTCAAAAACGTGTTCTTGCAACTGAATTACAATTATAATTACAGTCATAACAAGAGCAACCGGTCGACATACGACTTCCCCGACCTCACCGAAGAGATGTTTTATCAAATTCTCAACCGATACCGCGATTACGACGGTTACTTCGCGGTGATGCCCAATACACTCGACTATTATCTCGACTCGGAACTGAGCAGACTCTCGGCATACGATAACTACAACCACGACATCAACGTGCAACTGCGGGTGGTGAGGCAATATTACAATCTCAACATCGGCGTACAGATCAGGCCGCAACGCTCGCATTTCATTCAAAACTATTATGGTGTCGATGTGGATACGGTGCGAAACGTGACGAATATCGCCCCTACCCTGAACTTCAGATACCGATTTAGCAGGCAGCGTAACCTGCAACTCACTTATCGTGGAACAACCACACAACCCAATATCATTGACCTGCTGGATATCTATGACGACAGCAATCCGCTGAACATCACGATGGGAAATCCCGGATTGAAGCCGTCGTTCACCAGCAATGTGTCGGCAAACTACAATGATTTTATCCAAAGATACAACCGGATGCTGAACGCAAGCATGAATTTCTCGACCACAAGCAACAGCATCAGCAACCGGGTGACCTACGATGAGGCTACGGGCGGACGGATAACCCGACCCGAAAACATAAACGGAAGATGGAACATCAATGGCAATGTGACCTACAAAATGTCTCTCGACACCATGAATGTATGGGACGTGAGCACCTCTACCAACGTGGGATACAACCACATGGTGAGCTATCTCACGCTCGACCGCACCTCGTCTTCACAAAAAAACGTCACCACGACAACCACATGGGGGCAGCGGTTGTCGGCAGGATATCGCAACCAATGGCTTGAGATAGAACTTAATGGCTCGCTCAATTTCAACCACAGCAAGAATGCCTTGATGCCGACAAACAACATGGACACATGGAGTTTCAGATACGGTGCCGACATCAATGTGCGCCTGCCGTGGGGCACTAATATCGCGACGGATATTCATGAAAACACCCGACGCGGATTCAATCAGGCCACCATGAACACCAACGAACTGATATGGACAGCACAGATCAGTCACGGATTCTTGCGAGGTAAACCGCTGACGGTGATGTGCCAGTTCTATGACATCCTCGGTCAACAGAGCAATTTCAGTAGAATCGTGAACGATTACAGTCGCAGTGACACCGAGTACAACAGCATTAACAGCTACTGCCTGCTCCATGTGCAATACAGGATGAACATGTTCGGCAATCGCGAGGTACGCCGGTCCATGAGGGGTATGGGGGGCTTTGGCAATTCTGATAACGACAATTTCAACACCGGGCGCAACAGAAACGGCGGAGGAGGCTTTGGAGGAGGTAACCGACGGGGAGGGAGAAGATAGACATTGGCCGACCGCTAACACACTTGCCATGCTTCCGTCAGGCCGAAAGGATACCCGCCAAAAGCCATTGGGGCGAATATTCCCAACACGATCAGTCGGATTATCAATCTTTATTGCTATTTTTGCGAATAAGAAACTTAAAACATGATGGTATGAAATTGAACCTTAGTTCGCAGATTGTATTGAACAAGATACCTGAGAAGTATTACCATCCGCATTCCGCGGTAGAAGCCTCCGAACTTACCCGACGCGAGAAAATTCCCACATCGATCTTTTCCAAGGCCGACGACGGCGCACGATATATTGCCGACGCCATCGAAAAGGAGATTCGACGCAAACAGGATATGGGCGAGAAATGTGTCTTGGGATTGGGTACAGGCAACTCGCTTACACCGGTTTTTAACGAGCTGATACGTAGGCACAGGGAAAGAAAACTGAGTTTTCATAATGTCATCATATTCAATGCGTATGAATATTTCCCTTTAACAGATTCATATAATCACTCAAGTATCAACCAGTTGAGAGACCGATTAATCAACCATATAGACATATCTTCCGACGCAATAGTCTCTCCCGACGGCTTCATCGCACAGGACAAAGTGCAGGAAAGCTGTAAGACCTACGAACGAAATATCGCCGAACGAGGTGGCATTGACATCATGCTGCTGGGCATCGGGCGCATGGGCAACATCGCAACAAATGAGCCGGGGTCGGCCATCACCAGTGCCTCGCGACTGATATTGATCGACAATGTGTCGCGGCAAGAGATGGCATTGAGCTTCGGAGAACAGGAAAACGTACCGCCATGCGCTATTACAATGGGGGTGTCGACTATCCTCAAGGCACGCAAAATATTCTTGGTGGCATGGGGAGAAGGCAAGGCCGACATCATCAGGCAGGCCGTAGAGGGAAAGATGAGCGATGTCATTCCCGCGTCATTCCTGCAGACCCACAACGACACTCAGGTCATCATAGACCTCGCCGCTGCCGGGAAGCTCACCCGAATCGTGCATCCTTGGCTCGTCACGGAATGCTTGTTCGATGACAAACTGACACGTGCCGCGGTGGTTTGGCTATGTGCAATCACCCAAAAGCCTATCTTAAAGCTCACCAACAAAGATTATAACGAGAACGGGTTGTCTGAACTTCTCGCCCTCTATGGGTCGGCATATCAAGCAAATATCAAGATTTTCAACGACCTTCAACATACCATTACCGGATGGCCGGGAGGCAAACCCCATGCCGACGACACTTACAGGCCGGAGCGGGCAATGCCCTATCCCAAGCGGGTTATTGTGTTCTCGCCCCACCCCGACGATGATGTTATCTCGATGGGAGGCACCATTCGACGCCTCGTGGAGCAAGGACACGATGTGCATATCGCCTACGAGACAAGCGGAAACATCGCTGTTGGTGACGAGGAAGTGACGAGATACATGCACTTTATCAATGGATTCAACCAGCTGTTCAACCATTCACAAGACAACACCATCAATGAAAAATACCAAGAACTCAAACGCTTTTTCAGTCAGAAGAAAGACGGAGACACCGACACGCGCGATGTGCTGACCATCAAAGGGCTGATCCGTCGGGGTGAGGCGCGTACCGCATGTACCTACAATCGCATAGCGACAAACCATGTATACTTTCTCGATCTGCCGTTCTATGAGACCGGAAGAATCGAGAAACTCCCCATGTCGGAAGCCGATGTGCTGCCCATCAGAGAGATGATTCGAAAGATAAAGCCCCATCAAATATATGTTGCCGGCGACCTTGCCGACCCTCATGGCACCCATCGCAAGTGCACGGATGCCGTGCTTGCGGCCGTCGATATGGAGAAAGAAGATGGTGCCGAATGGCTCACAGACTGTCGGATATGGATGTATCGGGGAGCTTGGGCCGAATGGGAAATAGAGAATATCGAGATGTGCGTGCCCATGAGCCCCGAAGAACTGAGAGCCAAGCGCAATGCGATTCTCAAGCATCAGAGCCAAATGGAGAGCGCACCTTTCCTCGGCAATGACGAAAGGTTGTTTTGGCAAAGGGCAGAAGACCGCAACCGCGCTACGGCAAATCTCTATGACAAGTTAGGATTGGCCTGCTATGAAGCAATGGAAGCCTTCGTGGAATATAAGTTCTGAGGCTATTGAGGATATGTTCTGAGGCTATTGAGGGTATCTCTTTTGTCAAAATGTAAGAGAAAACGGGGCGATTGCAACGTTTTCTGTGGATTCTTTGTACCTTTGTATCATGATTTCCATATTGTCTCATTACAAGACGCATTATCGCGCTTTGGTCCAACTGGGCACCCCGCTCATCATCGGTCAGATAGGTTTTGTACTGCAGAATTTTGCCGATACGCTGATGATCGGGCATCATTCCACCATAGAATTGGCTGCCGCTTCATTGGTGAGCAACATTTTCATCTTGGGCATTCTCATGTCCATGGGATTTGCCTTATGCCTCACTCCGGTCATCGGAAAACTTTATGGACAGGAAAGACACGATGAGATCGGAGGAGTAATCAAGAACGGATTGGCCGTAAACATATTGGCAGCCGGGGTGCTTATCGCTGTCTACACCATATTATATTTCCTTCTTGACAGGCTCGGACAGCCTCAAGAACTGCTCCCGCACATCCGACCCTACTACCTGATCAATCTTGTTTCGCTCCCGTTCGTGTGCTTGCTCAACTGCTTCAAGCAAGCCTTCGACGCGACAACAGATACCAAAACGCCAATGTGGATACTCTTAGGCGGAAACGCGCTGAATATTCTCGGTAACTGGTTACTGATCTATGGCAACATGGGGTGCCCCGAAATGGGACTTATCGGAGCCGGAATTTCCACACTTGCGGCACGTATCCTGATGTTCGTGGTGATTATTTGGGTGTTTCTGGCCACTGCCAAATACCGACAAATCCGCCGTGCTTATCAGTGTTCCCGATTGGAATGGCCACAAATCCGCATGCTCATCGGGTTGGGTTACCCCATCAGTCTGCAAATGGGAATGGAGAGTGGCGCATGGTCGCTATGCAGTATTATCGTGGGATGGATAGGAACCAACGCCTTGGCAGGCCACCAAGTGATGATGACCATCAGCCAACTGTTCTTCCAATTCTATTACGCCTTGGCAGCTGCGGTATCCATTCGCATCAGTCATTTTCACGGACAGCACGACTATTCGGCCATTCACCGCACGGCATGGGCAGGTTGTCATCTCAATTTCATTATCGCAATCTTAGTGGCTGTGCCCATTTTCATTTATCGAAACGACATCGGATTCCTCTTTACCGATTCCAATGAAGTGGCCGATATTGTGGCATCGACGATCATTCCGATCATTATCTATCAGTTTAGCGATGGCCTTCAGATTACGTTCAGCAACGCTCTGCGCGGCATTGCATACGTCAGGCCCGTCATTTTGGTAGCGTTCATATCCTATTTTGTCGTTTCCCTGCCCTTGGCCTACCTCTTTGGCATACCCATGCAGGGCGGACTTGTGGGCGTGTGGTATTCGTTCCCATTCGGATTGACCATTGCCGGATTCCTGTATCATCATTATTATTCCAAGCGTCTCCAACAGGAGCAACGACAATTCCATAGCGAA
>DBQL01000129.1:0-158 GCA_002305235.1 Prevotella sp. UBA1395
TTGAACAGGGTGTTGTTGCTGATGAAGTAGCACGTGTTGTCGAGCGTCTTCGAAGCGTCATACGAACCCACGAAGCTGAAGTTGGTACCGGCAACCTGTGCGGTGGTGGCAGGCTTGATGGTCTTGCCCGTGAAGGTATAAGACGCACCTGCGGCAGA
>DBQL01000129.1:168-6853 GCA_002305235.1 Prevotella sp. UBA1395
GTGGCATTTTCGGCATCGGCACTGTTCTCAGAGAACTCGGCGATGGCTACGTCGCTGCCAAAGGCGGCAGTGAGTTCGGCGTTGGAGAGGTCGAAGGGCAGTACCACGGAGTTCCATTTGTTGGCGGCAATGGTACGGTTCAGGGTCACATTGGCATAGGCATCCTCGGGAGTGAACGTACTGTTCTCGCTGATTGTCACCTCTTGGGCAGTGGCATCGCCAATCTTATAGAGTTTGAAGTCGGCAAACGACATCCACTGATGTACTGTTGCTGCCACACCGGTCACACCGATGGTCACGGGATTTCCGGTAGACTCGAACACCACGTAGTTGCTGTTCCAGCCACGGTTGAACACGCCACCCACACTGCTGGTATGCGGCATGTCAGTATTTTGGTCACCGGCAATGAGCCGGAAGGTGGTGAGGTCGCGCTCGGCGCGGGCCATTGCCGAGAGCAGGTACTTGCCGGCTGGCAGATTGATGGTTTGCTTGAAGGTCACTTCCCAAGCATTGTCGCCCCAAGAGCCGCCGTCGAAATAGCTGTGTGTACTGTTGCCGTCGGCGCTGGTCCACGGCTCACCCGAGAGGATTCCGATGCCTCCCTTGTTGATCGTACCCTTGTCCAAGGTCCATCCAGCTACATTGCTGCCCTCGGGATTGGTGATCGACGAGGTGTAGGCCACAGCGTCTGTCACGCCCTCGGCCTTGGCATTGCTCTCATAATAAGCGCGCAGGGCGGTGGTGATGGCCTGTGTCTGTGTGGTGGCTTCTGCCGCCGTGGCGGGTGCCGTGGCATTGATGGCATTGGCAAATGCAGTCTTGGCTGCCTCCGAGGCATAGGGCAGTGAGGGGTCTGCGGTAGCTTGGACAGCCGCGAGGCCGTCGTATGCTGCCTTGGCTGCGGTAAAGGTGGTGAGTGCTGTTTGCAGATTGGTTGCGGCGGCGTTATAGCCATCGGTTGTCGTGGGAGCCGCCGCGTCTACCAATTGCTGCAGGGTTGTACGCTCATTACCGCTGATATTGGCATAGTCGGCATTGCCCAAGGCTGCCTGCGCGTCGGTCTTGGCTTTGTTGTAGGCCTCTTGGGCGGCAGAGGAAGCACTGAAGAAGGTCAGCCTGAAGTTGTCGACCTTATACCAGTCGGTAGAGGTGATGCCTATTTCGAGAGAGCCTCCGCCGGCCACAAACACCTTGTCGCTGTTCACCTCGACGAACGTACCGTTACCCGTAGAGCTTGGCGATACCACGGTGGTAGACGAACCAGCGATGAGCTTGGCGGTCAGGTTGGCATCCGAAGCATAGAGTGCCGACACCATATAATAGCCTTCGGGCAGGTTGGTGAGGGTCTGCTTGATGTATTTCTCGGCCGTTCCGCCCCATGTGTTGAACAGATAGTTGCCGTCGATTCCCGCTGTCACATACACCCCGCTGCTTGTCGTGATGCGGGTGTCGTTGGCCGTATTGTAGGTCCAGCCGGTATAGTCGCCGGTCTCGAAAGAGTTGTTGGTCACAAAGAGCGAGGTGACATTGGTGTTGTCGGGAATATTATTCTTGGCCTCTGCCACGGCGGCATTCAGGTTGTTCACGGCTTGGTCAACCTCGGTTTGTGTGGCATCAGCATTGTCATATACGCCTTGTGCCATGCTTATCGCAGCGGCCAAGGTGCTGTTCTGCAATACATCGTTGGCGGCAGTCGCACTGCTGATGGCACTCTGCAACTCCACTTTCACGACTGTGGCGGTATAGGTCAGGCTGAGGTTGTCGACGAATAAATGGGGATTGGCCGACGATCCGCTACCCATCGATTTGTATCCTAATGTCAATGTGCCCGAGCTTTGACGGGCAATGGAGAAGTTGATGGTCTCTTTGGTCCACTGATCGACGGCATATTGGGTGGTGGTGGCATAGTGGGTGTTTCCTCCGCTCTCCACAAATCCCATTTTGTTGGTGATGGCCGTGGTGCCTCCCTTCGCGTTATAGACATACAGGGTGAGTGTGTAATCGCCGGGCTGCAGGTTGGTCAATTCTTGCGAATAGTAACTGTCTGCACCCCATACATTCACGATGCCTAACGCATTGCCGGTGTTGCCGGCGTTGTCGGTCGCGGGAGCCAAATATCCGGCACCGCCGAGGAAAGGCGCACCGCCGTAGGCGAAAACACCACCGGCCATCGCGTCTGCCCCGGTGACAGAGGGTGTCCAGCTGTTCACGGCTTGCAATCCGGAGTAGGTCGTGTTGTTGGAAGCGACATCTTTGGCATAAGTGCAGATGCCATTGTCGATGGCAATGCCCGATTCAAAGTCGGCATTGATGATGTAAGTCGACGTCACATCGGTCTGCGCGTTCAAGCTCCCCATTGCTCCAAACAGAGCCAATGAGGTCATCAGAAGTCTAGTTTTTCTCATAAAGTTAATAAATATAGGTTGATGAATATGTAAAAAAATATTGTTTTGTGTTAAGCCTATGGCGCAAATTTAAGCATTATTTTGAAATTTGCTCTTGTTTCAAGATTGAATTTATAGTACTGTTTAGACTATTTAACATACTATCTGGATTATTTCGAACTCAATTTTATGCAATATATTCTATCAAGAACATGGTTATGTCTTGGTGTGATCGGGTTTTGGTTGTCACGAGCGGGATTTGTTTTTATGGCATTCACGTCTCATATATATAATAAGGTGTAACTAATAGGCTGTTATAGGAGAATGAGGCGTTAGCCGGCAGTTCGTGTTTTGACGGCTTTGTCGTGAACACAAGGCAAAAAAAGAAGCCATCTCCCACGGTCGATGCCGTGAGAGATGGCCTGTGATATCTTTCGGCCCGCGCCATGGCGAGGCCGTGATGTGTCGGGTTATGCTTTGGCAACAGCCGGTTTCGGCTCCTCGCTGTCGGTCTGCTCCGTAATCTTGCGACCCATCACGAGATAGGCGATGGGCGATGCAATGAAGATGGAGCTGAGCGTACCGAATACCACGCCGAGTGTCATGGCGAAGGCAAATGGCTGGATACTCTTTCCACCGAGGAACAGGATACACAGCAACACGATCAAGGTAGAGAACGACGTGTTGATGGTACGTGCCAACGTTTGGTTGATAGAGTCGTTGAACAGCGTTTGGATGTCTTGCTTGGGGTGGAGCTTGAGGTTCTCACGGATACGGTCGAAGACCACCACCTTGTCGTTGATGGAGTAGCCGATCACCGTCAGCACGGCACCAATGAATGTTTGGTCAACCTCCAATGAGAACGGCAGCACACCTTGAAGCAGCGAGAACAGGCCGATGACGGTCAGGGCATCGAAAGTCAAGGCGAGGGTCGAACCCAATGAGAAGGCCACGTTGCGGAAGCGGAGCAAGATGTAGAGGAAGATGGCGAGCAGGGCGATGAGCACGCTGATGATGGCACCATAGGTTACGTCCTTGGCCACAGAGGGTCCTACTTTCGACGAGCTGATGATTGATCCGCCCTGTCGAACGTCCGGATTCTTGAAAGCTTCCACGTTGCTCTGTGTCACGAGGCCGGCTTGTTTCAGGCCGGTGTAGAGCATGTTCTCCACCTCGTTGTCGACGGCCGGGTCGTTAGACTCGATCTTGTAGTTGGTCGATACGCGGATGGTCTTGTTGTCGTTACCCAGCGACAGGGCACCTGTCGTAGCATTGGGGAAAATCTTGGTGAGCACCTCGCGAACCTCCTCGGGGTGAGTGGTCTTCTCGAAGGCGATGACATAGTTGCGTCCGCCGGTGAAGTCGATGCTTTGGGCAAGGCCGCGAACGATGAAGCTGCCTACGAACACCACCAAGGCGGCAATGGCCAAGGTAAAGGTCTTCTTATACATCGACATGAACTTGTAGTTGGTATCCTGCATCAAGTTCTTGGAGATGCCGGTCCAATATTTCAGGTTCAGCCACTTGTCGCGCTTGAGCTTGTACTCATAAACCAGTCGGGTGAGATACACGGCGCTGAAGAACGAGCAGGCGATACCGATGATCCATGTGGTGGCAAAGCCCCGGATGGGTCCTGTACCGAAGACGTAAAGGATGACACCGGTGATGAGAGAGGTAAAGTTGGAGTCGAAGATGGCACTGAAGGCATTGCTGTAACCGGCATTGACGGCTTGCTTCATGCCCTTGCCCGCACGCAGCTCCTCCTTGATTCGCTCATAGATAAGCACGTTGGCATCGACCGCGGTACCGAGCGAGAGCACCATACCGGCAATACCCGACATGGTCAGTGCGGCTTGGAAGGAGGTGAGGATACCCAAAGTGAAGAATACGTTGATGATCAAAGCACCTACGGCTATCGAGCCGGGAATGACGTTATACATGGCGATCATGTAGATGATCAGCAACACAAAGGCGATGATGAACGACACGATACCCTGCTGAATAGACTGCGCGCCGAGCGTAGGACCGACCACTTCCTCCTGCACGATGTGTGCGGGGGCGGGCATACGACCCGACTTCAGCGTGTTGGCGAGGTCTTTGGTGTCTTCGATGGTGAAGTTTCCGGAGATGGAAGACTGGCCTCCGCTGATCTCTCCATTCACACGGGGAGCCGAATATACCACGCCGTCGAGCACGATGGCGATGGCTTTGCCCACGTTAGCCTTAGTGAGTTCGGCCCATCGGCGTGCACCCTCGGCGTTCATGGTCATGCTCACCTCGGGCTGGCCGGTGAGGTTGTTGAACTGGTCTGCCGCATCGGTCACCACGTCGCCCTCTAACGGCGCACGGCCATTGGTGGTGGTAACCTTGAGCGCATGCAGCTCAAAGATATTCTTGGCAGAGATGCCGTCGGCCGGCTTGGCGCTCCAAAGGAGCTTCAGGTCGGTGGGCAACACCTGCTTGGCCAGCTGGCTGTAAATGATCTTGTTGATGGCTGCCGTGTCGCGTACACTGGCGTAACCTACGAGACTGAGGCTCTGTCCGCCCGTGGTTTGCAGCAAGGCCAGCAACGGATGCAGCTTCTTGGCTTGTGCCAGCTGGTCGTCGGGGGTGGTTTTCACCTCGGTCTTCTTGGCCGAGCCTTTCAGTTGGAACTTGGGTTTGGCAGCCTGTGTGGCAGCCTTGGCCTCGCTCTTGGTGCTGTCTTTCACCGCGGTGGTGTCCTGATCGCCGTTGGCCATGCGGGTATCCAACTGTGAAAGGTACGGAATCACCTCGGAAGCATTGTATGTCTCCCAAAACTCTAAGTTGGCGCTACCCTGCAAGAGCTTTCTCATGCGCTCGGGTTCTTTGATGCCCGGCATCTCGACCATGATGCGGCCCTCGGAGCCTTGCACCTTCTGGATGTTGGGCTGAACCACTCCAAACTGGTCGATACGGGTGCGCACCACGTTGAACGAGTTGTCGATGGCAGCCGAAACTTCTGTGCGAAGCACTTTCTCCACCTCGCTGTCGGTGCTTGTCGGCGATACCTTGCCTTGCAGTTGCTGCGTGGCAAAAAGCTCGGCCAAGCGGTGGCCGGGCGCGTTTTTGCGGTAAGCGTTGATGAAGAGTGAGATGAAATCACCCTGTGATGTCTCCAACTCCTTGCGGGCCTCGTTCATCGACTTGGTGAAAGCCGCGTCGGTCTTATGGTCGGCCAGCATTTCGACAACATCCGGAACAGAGATTTCCAGAATGACATTCATACCGCCTTTCAGGTCCAAACCAAGGCCTATCTGAGTCTCTAAGCACTTCTGATAGCTGTAAATGCCCATGAACTTCACAGAATCCTTATAATCCTGCTGCGCAATGGGGTCCTTCAGCTTGGCTGCCTGTCCGTCATAATATCTTGTGGCGAACGAGAAAGACAAATAGAAGATGCTTGCAAGCGTCAATAAGACGGCAGTTACAATTACAATTCCTTTGTTTTGCATTTTGTTAGTAATATTTATTTTATTTTCTATGATTTCTCCATAAGATATGCAAAGATACTACATTTTTCGTCTTTTGAGAAATTTATGGTAGCTAAATTATTCATTTTTTGTGGAATTAGGGCGTTTTTCCAACCAAGATATTATGGGGTAATGATCGGATGAAGAGATGCTGTTGTCCACCCGGCATGCGTATGGTTTGAAGTGTGATGAGCACAGGATATGGTCTATGCGCACGTAAATGCCGCTGTGATGGTAGCTCACCCCCGGTCCGTTTGCGGTGGCGATGTAGCAGTCGGTGAGGTCTCTCGCTATCGTTCGATGGGTGTATGAGATCGGTCCGTCATTGAAATCGCCGCACACGATGACGGGTTTGTCGCGGTGATAGGCCACATATCGTGCCACGGCCTCGGCCTCGGGGGCGCGCAAAGAGGTGGCCTTGGCAAGCTTGCGAATGAGCAGCTTCGAGGTCATCCCTACCGTATCCATCTCCATTTCTCCCTTGATCATGGTCTTGAACCGGTGCTTCTCGTCGACGCTCAACGCCGTGGTTTCCAAGTGATTGTTGATGACAATGACCTCCTCTCCATCGATCATCAGCTTGAAGGCCGCACTGAGATTGCCCCTCGACTCATAGTCGATGTGCTCCTTGGCGATAATGGGGTACTTGCTGAGAATCGTGATACACTCGCCCTGTCCGCGCCGTGCGGTGTCGCGATATTGGTAGATGGGGTTGAGCGCAGCGTCAAATTTTTCCTGTCCCACCTCGTTGGTGGCCGACTCTTGGAGGCACACGATGTCGGCATTCTGCTTCTTGATATACTCGAG
>DBQL01000173.1:0-3742 GCA_002305235.1 Prevotella sp. UBA1395
TTTTTTAATCCTCGATCAAGCACTCACCGCTCATGTCGGCGGGCTGTTCCAATCCCATGATATGGAGGATTGAGGGAGCCACGTCGGCCAAGCGGCCGTCTTTCACCGTAGCCGAGTTGTTGTTGGTGACATAGATAAACGGTACGGGGTTGAGCGAGTGTGCGGTGTTGGGCGTGCCATCGGCATTGATCGCGTTATCGGCATTGCCGTGGTCGGCGATGATGATTGCCTCATAGTCGTTGGCCTTGGCGGCCTCGATGACCTCTCTCACGCAATTGTCGACAGCCCATACGGCCTTGGCAATGGCATTATAGACACCGGTATGTCCCACCATGTCGCCATTGGCGAAGTTCACCACGATGAAGTCATACTCCTGCGTGTTGATGGCACCGACAAGTTTATCTTTCACCTCGTATGCGCTCATCTCGGGCTTCAGGTCGTAAGTGGCCACCTTGGGAGAGGGCACAAGGATGCGGTCCTCGCCCTCGAACGGGGCCTCGCGACCGCCATTGAAGAAGAATGTGACGTGCGCATACTTCTCGGTCTCGGCGGTATGGAGCTGTCGGAGACCGTTCTTCGAGAGATATTCGCCCAAGGTGTTCTCTACGTTCTCCTTGGGGAAGAGCACCGTGACGTTCTTGAAGTTGGCGTCGTAGGGAGTCATGGTGAAGTAGTGCAGGTCGTTGATGGTGTGCATGCCCTCATCGGTGAGGTCTTGCTGGGTGAGCACCTGCGTCAGCTCTTTGGCACGGTCGTTGCGGAAGTTGAAGAAGATCACCACGTCGCCCTCGCCTATCGTGCCATTGACCGAGGCATTGTTGATGGCCTTGATAAACTCATCGGTCACGCCCTCGGCATAACTTTCCTCCATAGCCTGAACCATGTCGGTGGCCTGTTTGCCGGTTCCTTCCACCAGCAAGTCGTAGGCTTCTTTCACCCGGTTCCACCGCTTGTCGCGGTCCATCGCGTAGAATCGGCCGATGATGCTGGCGATATGCGCGCCGTTGGCCGTGCAAACCTTCTGCACTTCCTCGATGAATCCCTTGCCGCTCTTGGGGTCGGTGTCGCGGCCATCCATGAAGCAGTGAACGTAAACATCGTTCAAACCATATTCCTTGCCAATCTCGATGAGCTTGTACAGATGGTCGAGGCTCGAGTGAACGCCACCGTCTGAGGTCAGTCCCATGAGGTGGAGCTTCTTGCCCGACTGCTTGGCATAGCTGTATGCAGCAACGATTCCCTCGTTCTTGAGAATGTCGCCACTCTCGCAGGCCTTGTTGATCTTCACCAAATCCTGATATACCACGCGTCCGGCACCGATGTTGAGGTGTCCCACCTCGGAGTTGCCCATCTGCCCGTCGGGCAGTCCGACATCCTCGCCGCTGGCGTTCAATTGTGCGTGTGCGCTTATCGCGTTGAGATAATCGAGGTAAGGCGTCGGCGTGTTGAAGATTACGTCACCCTTACCATGCTTGCCATTTCCCCATCCGTCGAGGATCATCAATAAAGCTTTCTTTGCCATAATTTATTTTCTAATGAAATGATTTCTGATTGCGATTACTATCTAATGTATGCAAAGTTACGACCTTTTCGCCTACTATTAAAATCTTTCTCCTTAAATAGATTTAACGTATATGCATTATCGTGTCTGTCCTCTCACCGCCCGACGGGCTTTCGAGCGGTCGAGGAGAAAGGTACGGGGAGACGGTGTGGGCATGATGGCGCGCCTCTGACGACGGCCTGATGCCTCATTCGCCACCCCATCGACACACGGGTCATCGACCGTAAAACATCTCGGCTGCGTGTCGCCCCATCACCTTATACCCCGTCGCATTGGGGTGGAGGGCATCGGCAAGGCGCCACTCCGGGCGCAGGGCCGCCGGATCGGCAGGGTCTTGCATGAGCTTGTCGAAGTCGAGCACGCCGTCGGCTTCTTTCTGTGTCCTGATCCATTCGTTCACCCATTGTCGGGCGGCCTCACGACGAGGCGTGAAATATCCGGACCCTTTCATCGGGGTGATGGTGGCGAGGAAGACGCGCAATCGCGCGCGACGACATTTCGAGACCATGATCTTGTATTGCTCGACCAGCTCGCGGGCGGTGGCCATCGCGTCGGCGGCATTGCCCAAATCGTTGATGCCCTCGAAGACAATGACATCGGTAACCCCCTGCTGGGCAAGGATATCGCGATCGAAACGGTCTTTGCCCGCCTGCCCGTAGCCCACGGACAGCACCCGGTTGTTGCCGATGCCGAGATTGAGCACGGCATATTGTCGCTTGGGCTCGCCCTCCTTGCGACTGCGCAGGGGCAGTGCCTCGTTCAAGTTGAAGCTCATCTCGTCGGGCCAACGGTTCTGATGGTCGGTGGTAGCACCCTTTCCGTCGGTGATGCTGTTGCCGAGAATGGCAAAGGTGCGCACGTTGTTGGCATAGACAGCGAACGAAGAAATATTGAACCATTTCTCATATTGGAACGCCCTTGAGAAGTCGGTCAGCGGACCGCTATATCCGCGAAGGATGTAGGATGTGGTGCGAGAACCCATGTGTACGGTGGGAGCCTTGGGAGCTTGCTTGTAATTGATGGTGATGGCGAGCCGCTCCAAGGGTCGCAAGGCGAATCGCTCGGCATCTGAAAAAATGCTCTGTCCGGGCAGGATGGTCACGCGCTGATGACCGGAAAAGCGCAGATACTGGGCAGAGGCAGGGTCGATGCGAAAACTGTCCAAGGCATGGGCGATATACACCGAGCGTATCTCGACAGGCTCTGTGGAGAAGATGTTTGACAGTTGCAGACGCACAATGTCGCCACCTGCCGATACCTTGATGACCTGTCTGACCGAGCGTTCGGTCATATCGTTGTTATAGGGCATGAAGGTTTTGACAGGCACCTGCATGGCTGTGGCCCATGTTGCCGTCCAATGGCCTATGACATTGCGATGTCGCAACAGGCTTTGACCCATCGCCGGAGACGCGGCAAGGCATGCCGTGAGAAGCAAATGGAAAATGAGTTTTACTCTTGTCATGATGTTATCCTTGTACGTCCAAGAGGCGTACCGTTGTTGAAATCAGACACAAAGGTACTGATTATCATGCATATAAGAACGCTTTTGCAGCGAAAAAACACAAAAAAAACACCCGACGGGGAATGTTTCTCACCGGGAGAAACACCCCGACGGGTGTTTGTCGGCTATTTCAACACCTTGCGGCCATTGACGATATACACGCCCGGCGGAAGGGTGTCGAGGCGCGTTCCGACCCTTCGTCCGTCGATGGTATAGATCATCGGCGTGGCGCGGAAATCCTTACGAAGTCTCGGAGATGATGAGATGGCTGTGGGTACAGAGCGCACGATGACTACATCGTCAAGGAAGAAGCGCTTGCTCGGAGCGAAGGTGATACTGGCCATACCCTGTCCGACGATCTTCAGCTCATAGGTTGTCCATTGCCCTTTGACCAAGCTGACCATCCGGTCGCTATTGTAATTGTCGGTAAAGACAGCGCTGTTGCCGTTCAAAGACAGCAACAGGTTGGTGCCATCGGTCGTCGTGTTCCATCCCGCGGCGCGGAAACGAAGCGTGACGGTGTCGCCGGGAAGCGCGAACCACGGTGTGGTGGCCATGCCGGTGCCTGCTGCCGATTTGCCGAAACGGGCACACTGCCGGCCGCCGTAGGCAAAAGTATAGTCGCTCCAGCCACTGTTATCGGGAATGAAGGAGGCCGAAGCCACCGACCCGTTGAACTT
>DBQL01000173.1:3781-4490 GCA_002305235.1 Prevotella sp. UBA1395
GCACGGCGAAAGATATGTGTCCGTCGGCATCCTCGGCGATATCGAAAATGCCCAAGTCCATCAGTTTCTTGCCCGACGGGGTTGCCTGATACACGACCGTCGAAGGCAACGACCGCCGACACAGACTGTCTTTGCCGTTGTAAGGATAGGTGTCGCCCCACTCGGTATCACTGCCGTCATCGTTGTCGGCATGGATGATGGTGGCGCGCTGATGGGTGTTCATGTATCCCGAATAGGGCTCTATACCCACGGCGTTGACATAGTTGTTCTCCCACGCTTGCTCGTCATAGTCGATGTGATGGACAAGCAGTCCGGAGCCGGGGAGGTCGGCATCGAATCCGGAGAGTTGCCTGTTCTCGAGGATATAGTACTCGGTGTCGGAAGAAGGGTGATACAATATATAGCTGTTGCCACCTTCTGACAGGGCCTTCACGTTGTCGATCCGGGTGTCTTGAGATAGCACGATGGGCTGTCTCCAACCGCAAACCATACGCTCATAGCCCGAGTAGCCACTCGGGGTGAAGCCGTCATCGTTGTAAGAACCGGCATCCATCAGGTCCCAATGACCCATGCCGAACTGCCCGCCATAGTCTACATCATACATGTCGGGCAGTCCGAGGCAGTGAGAAAACTCATGGCAGATGGTCCCGATGCCTCCGTATGATCCCGAGGGCGTAAGCTCATTGGAGCAGGCGTAGGTGTCGATGAC
>DBQL01000173.1:4619-12249 GCA_002305235.1 Prevotella sp. UBA1395
CAATTTGCCCACCATTTGGTCGTCATTGTTGCCAAAGTAGGCGTAATTGTAGGGCATAGTGACCGGTCCGGCAATGTCAAAGTCTAATTCAAAGCGGCCGTCGCTTTGCTCAAGAAAGTAGTCTTTCACGCTACCTTTGAAGCCATTGCCACCATACCCCGGCTCATTGGCGATGGAACGGAACAGCTCTACGGGTGTGGCCGACTTGAATTTACTGTCGGCAAACTGTACCAAGATGATGAGCGACTTCTTCAACCCGCTGTATAACGTGTTCGCACCATTGCCCGCACGCGTGGCCGGAGCAAACCGGCGACGGGCGCCAAACATCCTGACGCGCTTGGATTGGAGCTTTTGTTGCACCGCGTCATCGTCCCAAGGCTCAAACAATCCGGTAGCACTGTTCTGAAGATAACGCTCTCCGCGGACCGTCTGCCAATAATGCAGCCGCTCGTCTCCACGTGCCTCGGCCCTCACTTCCGTGCCGTCGGGCAAGGTGATGGTGATCCATCGGCCTCGCTGTACGGGAACGGCGGCAGAGGATGCCGATACCCATATCAGGATGAATAAAATATAGAGTTTGTTCGTCATAAACATCATTTTGATGGGGAAACATTGCCATGCCTGCCCGTGGGTCATGTGAATCGGTGTAAGATCTAAACTCTTGTGACCAAGAATAGATTAGGCAAATTTACGAATTTATATTTGAACAGATTACAAGGACAGGCAAGTTTTTAAGCCATGATGCTCCGAAAAACTCATCAAAAAAGGCTTCAAACGGTAAAATTACCATTCGAAGCCTTATCATCAGTGTCTCATGCTATCCATGAGAACATCGTTTCACCTTACTCGTAGAAGCCTGTGTAACGCTGTCCGGAGATGCGATAGATCAGCCCGTTGTTGTCATCGCTGAACTTAATGTCAAACACAATGCTGTCGTTGGGCATGCCATGCAGGTTGGTGGCCTTACCCTCGAGCACCTTACCATTGGTGATTACAGCCTTACCCTCACCGCCGGCCTTATAAATTGCCTCAGCAGCGGAGAAGCTACGGTTATTGTAATCCACCGCAACCTTCATCACAAAATCCCAGAAATTTGTATTATCCGAGATCCACATCTCGTTAGACGTGTTGGCCGCCGTGTTATATGTCATCAGCGTGATTGTGCCAAGACCATACGGATCGGTATAGATCACCTTACCGGTCTCATCGACAGCGTCAACGGTCACATCCCATTGGCCGGCCATCTTCTCTACATTGGTGCCTCCGGGCTCCTCATCTGTTTCCACGTCGCAAGCGGAAAACGAGAACATCGCAAGGAGAGCGACCATCAATAATGAAAGATATTTCTTCATACTTGTAATCTTTTAGTTAAGTTTTAGAATCACGTAGAAATCCATTCCGGCATAAGTTGTCACCATGGAGATGGTCTTTGTCGCGGGGTCGTAGGTTCCAGAGAATTTGGAATAGGCATCTCCCCATTCCGGTACTCCACCACCTTTGACAATGTTCACGCTGTTATCGGGCTGCACTTGAATGTAACCGGGCATCGCGTATCCACTTCCATAGCCTGCGCGCAGATAGTAATATCCGCCGAGCAAGTCCTCGACAAAGTAGGTATCCTTGTTATTGGACAGTATGAGAAGCTCATATCCACTGTACGGTGTGGTTGTTTCGCCTCTCAAACGATAGGTGCCGTCGGATACTACACCCGTAAGCGGAGTGCCTACATATACTGTACGTGTAGCCGTTGAGCTGAAACCATCTTTGTTGACAGCTTTGTAAGTAACATGATAGACACCAAGCTCGGAGGTGTTCACGTCGCTGGAGGTCACCACTTGTGACGAAACATCCTCGCCATTGCTGAAGGCTTTGCAACCGGCATCGGTGTAGGTGTCACCCAAATTCACATATACAACTTCGTCACCCTGCATCTCCAGTGCGATGTAGTAGGTCACACGAGAGTCGGTGTACTGGTCTTCGTCATCATTGCACGATGTCAATCCAAATGTCGTCAGACAGAGTGCAAGACTATATAATAAAATCTTTTTCATCATATTTCCTTGTTATGGTTATTACTTCGCATCCCAGAACACTTTGTCCGTGATGGCGCGCGCTGTCGGAGTATTGTTGTTATACTTGCGCGAGTCGCTTGAATACGGAATACTCTTGCACAGACCACCATTGCCCTTGAAGTTGTAGTACGGGAGAATGAGGTCTCCTGCGCTGTAACCTGCGGGGTTAGCCTGAATCTGCTTGATAGACATCGATGATATAGCCGGCACATCAGTGCGACGAATCTCAGACCAAGCCTCCATGTGATCGCGCATGAACAGCGCGTTCCACTTCTGCATATAGATGAGCTTCAGCTTGGCATCCGTGGTGGATTGAGCATCGAAGCTACCCTCGGTGCTAAGGAATGCGTCAGAGCCGGCTACATTGCGTGAACTGAAATCGGCGGCGACACCGGCCTCATAGGCAGTCTTGGCAGCAGCAACATTGTTGTTAAACCGGAGCTGTGCTTCGGCAATGAGGAACTGCAACTCTGCCTGCGTGAAGAGATAGATGGGCGCGTCGTGGAGGTCTTTGGTGGCGATGAAGCTCACCGACACATTCTTGTAAGTACTTCCATACACTTCATTGGCCTGCTTGGAACCGGGGAACTGGCCCACGTAAGTGCCGTCGGAGGCACGCGGAGATATGGCGTATGAGATACGCGGGTCGTTCATCGACTTCATGTACTCCACTATGGGATAAGCAGCCACATGGTTGCTGGCGTTAAGATTAAAGATAGATCCGTACCAAGGATTGAATTGGCCTTCGGTATCATCATACACATCCCATTTCACATCACCCGTGAAGAACTCGTTGGCGGCCAGCAAAGCCTTCACTTTAGCCGTATAGTCGGCAGCCTTCACGCCTCCATCGATGAGACGGAGGTACATGCGCAGACGAATAGCGTTGGCAAAACCTTTCCACTGAGCCATGTTATCATCGAGCATGGGGTCGGTCATGTCCATCAGTTCACTGCCGAGAGCCTTCTCTGCCTCGTCGAGTTCGGCGAGCACACCCTCGTAAACGGCCTGACCATCATCATAGGCCGGCGATGCCACCGCACTACCCTGAAGGGCTTCGGTGTAAGGAGTCTTGTCGGTATTGTCTACCAACAGTTGGAAAGCCAACGTGCGCATCACCTGCAATGCAAACAGGTTCGACGTGTTGGTGGTCTTTCCTTGAATATCCTTGATATCCAACAGCGCACCGGCATAGAGCTGGCGATAAGTACGATTGAACAGGTCTGAAGACTCGTCGATGTCCAACTCTGCAAGTCCGTTGTACTGGTTGGCTTCGGGAGCCTGCTCAAAATACTGTGAGAAGAAGCCCGCGTAGTTGAACATCTGGTCTCCCGTGCTGGTCGCTATGGCGTTGATGACAGCCGGGAATTGCAGACTTGGGGTGATGGCATCTTTGGAAGGGTAGTTCGGGTTATCGTTGATATCCACGCTACATCCGGTCAACATCACCAAGGCAAAGGCTGCAATGGAAAATATTTTTTTCTTCATAAGTTAATCTCGATTAAAATTTAACGTTCACGTTGAAACCGAATCTCCGTGAGGTTGGGTTAGAGCTGTACTCACCATAGTTGCCTTCCAAGTCGTTACCAAACGAGCTTGCCTCCGGATCGATGAATGTATTGCTTGCGGGTGTCCACATGAGCAGGTTGTTTCCGTAAACCGAGAGACGCACACCGGTAAGGAATGTACGGCTGAGCCATTTGCGGGGAAGATCCCAGCTGAGCACCACCTGACGCAGTTTCACATAGCTCTTGCTTACCAAGAAGCCGGCATCCATGTCGCTGCCACCATTATTCCAATAGCTGTAAATGGTCTTTGAAACCAAGGGGATGGTGTTCTCTACATAGACCGTGTTGCCATTCGCGTCTGTCGTGGCAAGCACAGAGTTGGGGATGATCCACGGGTTGCGGTCGTTGTAAGCTGTCTGCATGGCGTTTCCGGTGAAGTATTCCACCGACTTGGTGCGTGAATACATCAAACCGCCGTGACGAACATCGATATCGAACGACAGACTTACACCTTTATATGTAAAGGTATTGCTGAAGCCCATTTGATACTTGTTGTTCATAGAGCCCACCCTTGCGTACTCGCCGTTTTGTGGCAGACCGCTCGTGGGGTCAACGATGATACGTCCGTCATCGGTCTTCTTCGGCGTGTAAGCCTTGAAGATACCCAGCTCTTCGCCCTCGATGGCATAGAGACCGATACCTCCGGTAAGACCGAAGATGCTCGACTCGCCACCCTGCTCCTCGGGAAGTGAGAGCACCTTGCTGCGGTTACGCGTGAAGTTCCAAGAGAAGTCCCACTGGAAATCTTTAGCCTTCAGCGGAGTGGCACGGAACAAGAACTCGATACCACGGTTGCGAATCTTACCCAAGTTGGTATTCTGTGCAGAGTATCCTGTGGCCGGATCCATCTCCAAGCTCATGATCTGCTTGTTGGAATTTCTTGTATAATAGGTGAAATCGAATCCCAAACGATTGTTGAGGAATGCCATCTCGAGACCAAACTCGGTCTCGGTGGTCATCTCAGGACTCAGCGAGAGGCTTCCGAGAACATTTCCGGCAGAGTAAGCATTGGTTCCGGTCTTGGTGAAGGGGAATTTGCTCTCACCCCATCCGCTTGAGCTTGATGAAGCCTGAGCATATACAGAGTTGGTCATATAGACATCGGCGTCATTACCGGTCTTACCCCATGCGGCACGCACCTTACCGTAGGTGATGGCCTTCTTGATCTCCTTGTTGAGCATCTCGCTGAAGATCCAGCTCAACGTTACACCGGGATAGGCAAATGAGCGGTTCTCCTTGGGTAAGGTAGACGACCAGTCATTACGGAAGTTGACATTCAGGAAAAGCATGTCTCTCCATCCCAACTCGGCAGTAGCCAATGCGCTGAGCATGCGGCGCTTCTCCGAATACTGGTCAAGTTCGGGTATTCCGGCCGTGTTGCCAAGGTCGAAGAACGTGGGCACGCTGAGGTTGGTGATCTTGCCATAAAGGTAAGAATAGCGACGCTCGTTGCCCTCGAAGCCCACCAAAGTGTTCAAGTGGAGGTCTTGCGCGATGTCTTTGTCAAACATCAAGGTAATGTCTGTGGTCAATTCACGACGACGAATGGTACGCTGTGACACCGACCCCGTCATGCTCCAAAGCTCTGAAGTGTCATCGAGGTTGTTCGGAGTGTTGGGGAAGAGCACGTGGTAATTGGGCACACCATTGCTGATATGTTGTGTCTGTGAGTCAAGACCCACACGCACGGTGGCCTTGAAATACTTCAGGAAGTCATAGTCGATCTGGAACTTGCCATACACACGCTCGCTCTCCATCTGATTCTGATGGTTCTGCAAAATGTAGTATGGGTTCATCACGTTGTAGGGTGTGAAGTAGTAACCGGGCGTGTTGAAGATGTCGGTAAGGTCTGCCATCTCGGTCAGGGAGATGTCACGCGGGGTCTGCATCAACGCGTTGTACATATTTTCGACACCCTGACCACCATTCACGCCCCTTGTTTTCTGGTAAGCGTAGTTCACAGACGAACTGAAGGTGAGGTTGTCTACCTTGTGGCTTCCACGTGCCGAGAAGGTGTACTTGTTGTAACTGTCGGCCGAAGTGGGGATGATGCCATCATCATGGTCGTGAGACAACGACACGAAATAATCGCTTACGTCAGTGGCTCCGTTGAAAGAGATACTGTTATTGTAGCGGAAACCGGTATCGAAGAAGTCTTTGAGGTTATTCTCGATGGGCAGGTAGCTCTTGATCTTCTGACTGTTGTCATACACAGTACCATATTTCAGGGTAGAGCCGTCGAATCTCGGTCCCCAAGAACCGTTCTCGTTATCGGTCTTGTCGCCGTACCAGCCCATACCAAACTCGTTCTGCATCTGCGGCAGACGCATCACCTGTGTCCAAGCCAAACCGCCGTTGTATTCCACGCCGATGCCTTTTTTCTGCACCTGACCCTTCTTGGTTGTGATCACCACCACACCGTTGGCCGCACGGCTACCATACAAAGCGGTGGCTGCCGCACCCTTGAGGATGGTCATGCTCTCCACGTCATCGGGGTTCACGGCGTTAGCACCGTTACCAAAGTCGTAGGCGCTGTTCAAACCGTCGCTGCTGAATACGGCCGAGTTGTTCATCGGCACGCCGTCGATAACATACAACGGTTGGTTGTTACCACTCAATGAGGTGAAACCACGAATGACCACACCCTTGGACGAACCCGGACCTCCGGAGGCAGAAGAAACCTGCACACCGGCCACCTTGCCGGCCAAGCTCGACATAATATCAGAGCTGCGACCCTCGGTGATATCCTCGGCCTTGACCTGTGTGGCGGCAAAACCCAGCGACTTGGCCGAACGCTTGATGCCCAAGGCCGTCACCACTACCTCATTCAAGGTCTTGTCATCGGGCGAAAGTACTATGCGAAGATTGGGACCGGCGGTCACACTCTGAGGAGCCATGCCCAAATATGTCACCTGCAGTTTCTGACCGGATTTCACCTCCAGCGAGAAACGACCGTCAACATCGGTAACCGTTCCCGTATTCGTGCCGTCTATTCGGACTGCGGCGCCGACGATCGGCTCCCCGTCCTCTTGAGACACTACGGTACCCGTGACCTTTGTCTGTGCCAAAACCGTTGATGAACACATCAAAGCTCCGGCAAAAACCATCATTAGTCTTTTAACCATAAATTCTCTCTTAAAAAAATGTTATAAATAAATGTTGAAAACTTAGTGACAAAGTTAAAAAACATTCACTAAACCACCAAATAAATGTTGCAAAAAGTTTCATTCAGACTATGTTAACGGAATATTTTTTGCATTTTTAACTGAAATAGTGTACAAATGGTAACCAAAACGCACAAAAGTCGACATTATTGAGTTACGAAATGTAAGTCTTAACTTTATCAAAACTTAACTTTTGTCATCGCTTACCGCCCCCGGCATGTCGCATTGTCGTCGAAACCATAGTTTCTATATATAATAAGGTAAAGCAGTCGCGAATAGGCCGGCACGCCGCAATACCATGACCGGCTCACCCCGCAACAATGAAAATTCAACATGAAACATCTTGATAAAAACCGCCCGACAAGCCCATAGCAGCCGTTGCGACGATAAAACGGGCGTGAAATCGCGCAAAAAACGGATTTCAAGAAAACACTGACACACAGACGATTGAAAAATCAAGACAATATACACGTTCTGCGATCAGATAGTAATCGGCTCGCGATTACTATTTATTCGCGTTGCGATTACTATTCATTCGCGACGCGATTAAGGCTTAAAACTCGGGCAAAAACACCGTTTTTGCGATAAAAAGACGATTTGAACACGATGAAACGCACATTTGCACGGTGCACAATACGGTTTTTGACCCACGGAAACCGCAATCCGAATGCTGTTTCACCTGATAAAGAAGATGAAAAAAACAGAGAAAAAACATGACACGCCCTCAGTCGTGCAATCCGGCCATCCGGCGAATCTTCGCGTCCAAGAACTGTCGAAGACCATCGTCTTCGAGCACTTCAACCTCATCGTAGAGGCCGAGGATGAA
>DBQL01000173.1:12299-13371 GCA_002305235.1 Prevotella sp. UBA1395
ACTGAGACGGAGCTTCACGTGGCAACGGTTCTCGCCGCTGAACATGAACATATCGGTGAAGACCTCACGGTGGGCCGCCTCGTTGAACCACGGCGTGTCGAGCGGCTCCACACGGCATATACGGGCAATCTTGAACGTCTTGTTCTGTTTCGACTTCAGTTCGTAGGCACGGATATCGGCCTTGTTGCCGAGAAAAAGGAAAGGCTCGACCACACGGTCGGTGAGACTGCGACTGTGGGGCGAGGAATAATCGTGGAGCACCACCACCTGTTTGCGGGCCATCGCCGTTTCGAGCAGCGCGATGTTGGCATAGTGATGGCGTGCAAGGTCGGCGTCGGCCAGTCGTCGGAGATCGTAATAACGCTCCACCTTGCGTTTCAACACGCCGGCCATCGGCTCATCGTCGCCATGCCGGGAGAGCAGGGCGTGGAGAAAAGCGGCCTCGTCTTCGGTCAGGTCGATGGCCTGCGCGATGCGCACGAGAAAGGGCGATTTGGGGTCGATATGATAGAATGTGCCTTCATGGACAACGTGGAATCCCAATCGTTCAAAAGTGCGCAAGACATAATACAGGTTGCGCACCGACGTGCCGAGCACCGCGGCGAGGTCTTTCGCCGTGTGCTGCCGACCGTCGATCATGGCCAGTATCAGGTCGAACCATTTCTGAAAGCGCGCCGTGCTATGCTCCATCAAAATCCAGTTGGGGCATCTCATCCTCCAACAGTCGGTATGATTTGCGATGAAATGGGCTGATTCCGTAGGTTCTGATGGCCTCACGGTGGCGGCGGGTGGGATAGCCCTTGTTCTGCTTCCAATGGTACATGGGATATTGCTCGGCCAGCCGGTCCATGTAATCGTCACGAAAAGTCTTGGCCAAAATGCTTGCCGCGGCGATCGATTGGTACTTGCCGTCGCCCTTGACAATGCAGCGATAAGGCAGCACGCCGGGGTCGTCGGGGCGTGTGACGACCCGTTCCGCCCTGCCGTCTGTCGCCACGGGCGAGACGGGCAAGTAGGGGTCGAAGCGGTTACCGTCGATGATCAAGGCCTCGGGGCGCACGGCAAGCCGGTC
>DBQL01000173.1:13427-14148 GCA_002305235.1 Prevotella sp. UBA1395
TGCTCGCGCAGTGCATAGCGTCGCCTTGCCGACAGCTTTTTGGAGTCGTCAAGCTCGGCATTGCTGTAATCGCGAGGCAGGATGACGGCTGCGGCAAACACGCTTCCGGCCAAGCATCCGCGCCCCGCCTCATCGCATCCGGCCTCGATGAAATCGTCGAAAAAATGGTTTAACAACATCGTTTTTAAGTAAGCTCGATGATTAGAAACTGTCAATATGGTGATTTGGCATCCGTGTGGCCAAGGCCTTGGACGGCCTTGGCGACAGGATGATGGCGCGACAAACCCTGCGCCGCGATTTCCCGGGCCGGCCGCGCCATGCAGGCAGAAGCACGACGAAGGCTCAGAACATGGTGATGACACGCTTCAGGCCGCTCACCAAAGCGTCTACCTCGTCCTTGGTGTTATACAGGGCGAAAGACGCCCGCACCGTACCCAACACGCCGAGACGGTCCATCAGCGGCTGGGCGCAATGGTGGCCGGTGCGCACGGCGATGCCCAAACGGTCGAGCAACGTGCCGATGTCCATATGGTGAATGGTGCCCACGTTGAAGCTGATCACGGCCTCGCTCTCGATGGAATGGCCGTAAATGGTCACTTCGGGCAGTTGTCGCAACTGCTCGAGGGCGTAACTGCCCAGCTCGCGCTCATGCCTTGAGATGTTATCCAAGCCCAAGCCGGTGACATAGTCGAGTGCCTTGGCCAGTCCGTGGGTGGCGATA
>DBQL01000173.1:14230-17864 GCA_002305235.1 Prevotella sp. UBA1395
CCGATGCCCGTGGGTCCGTAGACCTTGTGGCCGCTGAACACATAGAAATCGCAGTCCATGCGCTGCACGTCCACTTGGAAATGCGGGGCACTCTGGGCACCGTCGACGAGCACGGGAATGCCATGCCGATGGGCAATGGCGATGATCTGTTCCACCGGGTTGACCGTGCCGAGCACGTTGCTGACATGTGCCACGCTCACAATCTTGGTCTTCTCGGTGAGTAGTTGCTCATAGGCCGCCATGTCGAGGAGTCCCGCGTCGTCAACGGGGATGACCTTGAGCTTCAACCCTTTCTTCTCGGCCTGAAGTTGCCAAGGCACGATGTTGGAGTGGTGCTCGACGGCAGAAACCACGATTTCATCGCCCTCGCTCATGAACGCGTCGCAAAACGAGCCGGCCACGAGGTTGATTCCCTCGGTGGTGCCACGGGTAAACACCACCTCTGCGGTGGTGCGCGCATTGAGGAAACGGCGCACCGTCTCTCGCGCCTGCTCATGCAGGTCGGTGGCCTGCTGGCTCATCCAGTGCACCCCGCGATGCACATTGGCATTGACGTTGAGGTATTCCTCACGCATGGCATCGAGCACACACAGCGGCTTCTGTGTGGTGGCCGCGTTGTCGAGATACACCAGCGGCTTGCCATAGACCGTGCGGGAGAGTATGGGAAAGTCTGATCTGATCAATTCAAGATTCATAATTCAAAATTCAAAATTCAAAATTCAAAATTCAAAAGTGTACTTTTATATGGCAAGGCAACCCTTTGGCGGCCTATCATTCATAAAACACGATTCACAACCCACTGTCGCCGGCACGCCGTGACGCACCACCCGACGGTGAATTGTGAATGATGTGTGACGGGTTACTTACATATCCGGCAGCCCTCGCACTTGTTCAACTCTCCCCGGAAACGCTTCTCGACCAAGAGATGGAGACGGTCACGGAGCGGCTCGAGGTTGATTTGGTCGATGACCTCGCCGATAAACGCGAACTCGAGGAGCAGTTTGGCCTCTCGCTCGTCGATGCCGCGCTGCCGCATATAGAACATGGCCGCGTCGTTGAGCTGCCCCACTGTGGAGCCGTGGGCACATTTCACGTCGTCGGCATAGATCTCGAGCATGGGCTGGGTGTACATGTGGGCCGAGCGCGTCATGCAAAGATTGCGGTTGGTCTCCTGCGAAGAGGTCTTCTGTGCGCCTTTGGCCACGTGCACCAATCCGGCGAAAGCGCCCGTCGCCTTGTCGTCGAGCACATACTTATAAAGTTCGTTAGACGTGCAGTGTCCCACCTGATGGTCGATCTTGGTGTTGTTGTCCACATGCTGGTTATTGTCGGCAATCACGCCGCCATTGCACCAACACTCCGCGCCTTCGCCCCTGAACACCAGTTCCAACTGATTGCGGGTGATGCCGTTGTGCAGGGTGATCACGTCGTGGTTGACCCTGCTGCCGGCCTGCTGCTCGATGTAGACGTTAGACACGCGCACGTTCTTCTCGTGGGTTTCCTCCAAGCAATAGAGGTCTAACGAGGCATTCTCGCCCACGTATGCCTCTATGACCTGTGTGCCGAGGAAGTTTCGGTCGTCGGCGGAATCGTCGCAAAATAGCAACTTGGCCTCCGCGCCCGGCTCCATGATGATGAGCACCCGGCGGTTGACCATCAGGTCGACATCAGATCGCAGGATGTTAACCACCTGTATGGCACGGTCTATTTTCACGTCGCGGGGCACATAGACGAACAGTCCGTCTTGTGCCAACATCGTGTTGAAAGCCGTGATTGGGTCTGCGCCTGTATTGGCCAACTTGGCATAATATTTCTCGATGAAATGGGAATTTTTCTCCGCCTCATCTTTCAGGCTGCCCACGATGACCCCCTCGGGGAGCGTGGCCTTGGGCAAAGCCTTCTTGTAAAACTGGTCGTTGACGACGAAATAAAGTGATGTGCTGAGGTTGGGCACGTCGCATTTGAATGCGTCATACGGGTTCAATGGAAATTCCACGCGCTTGAGATTCAAGCCGTAATCCGGCTCGAAGAGCTTCTGCATGTCGGTGTATTTATACCGTTCCACCTTGCGATTGGGAAATCCCTGTGCCTTGAAATCGTCGAAGGCACGGTCGCGAACGGCGTTGAGCACGTCGGTGGAATGGTCGAAAATGACCTGTCGCGCGTCACCGTAAAGGTCTATATATTGCTTTTCACTGTTCATGTGAGCTGTTGTTTTTGGAGGAATGGGGAAGTGGTGGGTACGAAAATCAACCGGGTGTATGGCAAGACGGTAGTCTCGTCACTATGGGAGCGCGCTTCTAACGCTCTGCCCATGCCATTGCCGTCATCTCCCATTCCTTGTTGGTAATTTGACATCCCTTAGGCGGATGGGACCGGAAGAGGGTGTCGTCGGGCGTTGACGATGAACCGTCATCGTCGCGACGCGTCTTTATTGGGCGGCGGCCTCCTCCTTGATCCAGTCGTAACCGCGCTTTTCTATCTCCTTGGCAAGCTCCGGACCGGCGGTCTTCACGATGCGGCCATTGTAGAGAACATGCACCACATTGGGCTTGATCATCTCGAGCAGACGCTCGTAGTGGGTAATGACGATGATGGATTTCTGTGGGGTAAACAGTTTGTTCACGCCGTCGGCGACGATGCGCATGGCATCAACATCGAGTCCGGAGTCGGTCTCATCGAGGATGCTGAGCTTAGGATCGAGCATCGCCATTTGGAAAATCTCGTTGCGCTTCTTCTCTCCTCCGGAGAATCCCTCGTTCACGGAGCGACGCGAGAGTTTTGAGTCCAACTCCACGATCTCACGCTTTTCTTTCATGAGCTTCATGAAATCGGCGGCATTCAACGGCTCCTCACCATGATATTTGCGACGTGCGTTGATGGCGGCCTTCATGAAATTGACCATCGACACGCCGGGAATCTCGACCGGATATTGGAACGAAAGGAAGAGGCCCTCGCAGGAACGCTCCTCGGGTTTCATCTCCAAGAGGTCTTTGCCGTTGAAGAATGCCGTACCCTCGGTGACGGTATAGAGGGGATTGCCTGTGAGAACGGCACTGAGCGTAGATTTCCCTGAGCCGTTCGGTCCCATGATAGCGTGGATCTCTCCATCGTTGATGGTTAGGTCTATACCTTTTAATATCTCTTTGCCTGCAATGGTAGCATGCAAATTTCTGACTTCTAACATAGTTTTTTTTGAGTTTTTAGCGAGAAGAGAGGAGACGGGAGTGGTTATGCCCTGAGTCTCCTTCTTCTATTGATGATTGATTTATTCTTTAGACTCTCGGATGGCGGTGGTGAAAGAAACGTATAAGATCGGTCAGAGAGTCAGCCTCCCAACTCCTGCCTTATCGCGTCTCATTCGCGGTCTAACCCACCGTTCCCTCCAGCGAGACGCTCAGCAATTTCTGCGCTTCTACGGCAAATTCCATAGGCAGTTTGTTGAGCACGTCCTTGGCATAGCCATTGACGATCAGCCCGATGGCATCTTCCAAGGGTATGCCTCGCTGGTTACAGTAGAAGAGTTGGTCCTCTGAGATCTTTGAAGTGGTGGCTTCATGCTCCACCACAGCGGTCTCATTGTGGATGTCCATATATGGGAACGTGTGGGCACCACAGTCGGAACCGAGCAGCA
>DBQL01000173.1:17919-28465 GCA_002305235.1 Prevotella sp. UBA1395
GTACCCGTATCGGCCTCCTGATAGTTGTTTGTCACCGCAACGCTGTAAAATTCGCCCTGCGAATTGTCACCGCGAAGGATACAACTGGGATATTTCCATGTGATGGCCGACCCGGTTTCCACCTGTGTCCACGAGAGTTTGGAGTTGACACCGCGGCAGTCGCCACGCTTGGTCACGAGGTTGAGCACGCCTCCATTGCCGTTCTCATCGCCCGGATACCAGTTCTGTACGGTAGAATATTTCACCTCGGCATTATTCATGACCACAATCTCCACGATGGCGGCGTGCAGCTGATTCTCGTCACGCATGGGCGCAGTACAACCTTCAAGGTAGGAGACATACGAGTCATCGTCGGCCACGATCAACGTGCGTTCAAACTGACCGGTATTGCGAGCGTTGATGCGGAAATAGCTGCTCAGCTCCATCGGGCATCTCACACCTTTGGGAATATACACGAAACTGCCGTCGCTGAACACCGCGGAGTTGAGCGCCGCGGTAAAGTTGTCGCGGATTCCGACCACACTTCCCAAGTATTGGCGCACCAAATCGGGATGCTCTTTCACCGCCTCGCCAAAGGAAGAGAATATCACACCCTTCTCGGCCAACTGCTTCTTGAAGGTGGTCTTCACCGAAACGGAGTCCATCACGGCATCCACTGCCGTGCCGCTCAGGGCAAGACGCTCTTCCAAGGGAATGCCCAACTTATCGAAAGTCTTTTCCAACTCGGGGTCGATCTCCTTGTTCTTGGGTTTCTTGGCCAACGGGTCGGCATAATAAGAAATACTCTGAAAATCTATCTTTGGCAGGTGAAGATGCCCCCATTTGGGAATTTCCAGCGTCTTCCAATAGTTGAAAGCCTCCAGCCTGAAGTCTAACAACCACTGCGGTTCTCCCTTTTTCTTGGAGATAAGACGCACCACATCCTCGTTGAGTCCCACCGGAATAACATCTGTCTCGACATCCGTGGTGAAGCCGAACTCATATTTCTGCTCTGCCACCTGCTTGACAAACTTATTCTTTTCTTGTCCGTTCTTTTCTTTTTCCATATCTATTCATAGTCCAACAATGACTATGCCACAATTAAAACAGTAATGTTTATGATTAAAAAAGTGGCACCCCACGATAGGAATGCCACTGCATTATTAGTCCGGAAAGACCGGAAGCGA
Source organism: Prevotella sp. UBA1395 (assembly GCA_002305235.1). Classification (GTDB taxonomy): domain Bacteria; phylum Bacteroidota; class Bacteroidia; order Bacteroidales; family Bacteroidaceae; genus Prevotella. The sequence goes on from DBQL01000173.1 coordinate 19,086, forward strand.
TAGGTACTTCATGCCTGAGCCTGTGATAGCTCGGACCTGTCGGAGCCTGCCGCCCCCCGTATTTTCCAACCTGTTCCTATCAAAGTTTCTGCTCTACCTCGATCTCTGTGAAGGTCTCGAGGATGTCGCCGGCCTGAATGTCATTATAGTTGACAAGCGAAAGACCGCACTCCAGTCCGGTAACCACCTCCTTCACGTCATCCTTATAGCGTTTCAACGCCGCGATGGGAGCCGTGTGTACCACGATGCCGTCACGCACCACGCGGGCCTTGTCCTTATTGTGCACCTTGCCTTCGGTAACGAGTCCGCCGGCCACAGTACCCACCTTGGAGATCTTGTAAACCTGTTTCACCTCTACCTGACCGGTGATAATCTCTTTCTTCACCTTGTCAAGCATGCCCTCCATCGCCGCTTTCACGTCGTCGATGGCATCGTAGATCACCGAGTAGGTGTTGATTTCCACCCCATCGGCCTCGGCCAATTTACGTGCGGCGACTGACGGACGTACTTGGAATCCGACAATGATCGCGTCAGAAGCGTCGGCCAATGTCACATCGCCCTCAGAGATCTGGCCCACGGCTTTGTATATCACATTCACCTGAACCTTCTCCGTAGACAGGTTGAGGAACGAGTCACTCAAGGCCTCGATCGATCCATCGGTATCACCTTTGACGATGATATTCATCTCGTGGAACTCTCCACGAGCGATACGATGTGATATATCGCTCAGCGTCAGACGTGTCTGCGTGCGCAGGCTTTGCTCTCGCTGGAGCTGCTCTCGCTTGTTGGCGATGTCGCGAACTTCCTGTTCTGTCTCAAGCACATGGAACTGGTCGCCGGCCGTCGGTGCACCGTTTAGACCGAGGATGATGCAGGGTTCTGCCGGACTGGCACTGTCGATGCGCTGGTTACGCTCGTTGAACATGGCCTTGATGCGACCCCAGCAGGTACCGGCAATCATGTAATCGCCCACCTTGAGCGTACCGTTGCTCACGAGAACCGTACTTACAAATCCACGTCCCTTGTCGAGAGAGCTTTCTATAATGGTACCCGTGGCCTTGCGGTTGGGGTTGGCTTTGAGGTCGAGCATATCGGCCTCGAGCAGCACCTTCTCCAGCAACTCCTCCACTCCGATACCCTTCTTGGCACTGATCTCCTGACACTGGTACTTGCCACCCCACTCTTCGACGAGCAGATTCATCTGTGCAAGGTCCTCGCGTATCTTGTCGGGGTTTGCCCCCGGCTTGTCAATCTTGTTGATGGCAAACACCATCGGCACACCGGCAGCCTGCGCATGGGCGATGGCCTCACGCGTGGTGGGCATCACAGAGTCGTCGGCAGCGATGATGATGATAGAGATATCGGTGACCTGAGCACCACGGGCGCGCATGGCGGTAAATGCCTCATGACCCGGGGTATCGAGGAAAGTAATCTGCCTTCCGTCGGGCAAGGTCACGTTGTATGCACCAATGTGCTGCGTGATTCCACCGGCCTCGCCGGCAATGACGTTCGAGTTGCGGATATGGTCGAGCAACGAAGTCTTACCGTGGTCTACGTGACCCATGACCGTTACGATAGGAGCGCGACTCACGAGATCGCTCTCATCGTCAATCTCCACGCTCACAGCCTCCTGCACTTCGGCACTGACATACTCGGTCTCGAAGCCGAACTCGTCGGCCACGAGGTTGATGGTCTCCGCGTCGAGACGCTGGTTGATGGATGCCATCACACCGATGCTCATCAGGGTTGAGATCACTTGGGTGACGCCCACGTTCATCATCGTGGCCAGTTCAGACACGGTCACAAACTCGGTGAGCTTCAATATCTTGCTCTCCTTGCGCTCGGCGCGTGCCTCGGCAGAGAGTTTCTCCTGAACAGCCTCACGCTTTTCCTTACGGTATTTGGCACCCTTCTTGGTCTGCGTCTGCTTGCTGGTGAGACGGGCGAGCGTCTCTTTTACCTGACGTGCCACGTCCTCCTCGTTCACCTCGAGCGGCTTCTGCGGACGTTTGCGGTTCTTGTTGTTATTTTTCTTGGCAGCATTGGAGGGCGCGGCCTTTTGGGTCTGCTGCTGATTGGCGGCGGCAGTGATGTCCACCCGCTCCTTACCGATGCGCTGGCGCTTCTTGCGCTCGCCGCTTTGCTGCTTGGCTTTCTCCTCGCGCTCTTTCCTTCGCTCCTCCTTCGATTTCTTCTTGGGGCGAGTGCTTTGGTTCAGCGCGTCAAGGTCTATCTTGCCCAACACGTTCACCTTGGGCGCGTTGAGTATCTTTTTCTCGCTCTTGAGCTGGAACAACTTGGTCTCCTGACCGCCTCCCGACTGCTCTGAGGCGTTGTCGGCATCTTGCGTGGGAGCATCGTCAACAGCGTTTTCCGTTGCCGACTCCTTGGCTTCGGCCTCCGGCTCGTCCTGTCGGGCAGGCTCGTTCGCATGGTCTTCCTCATGTTCCGGGGCTTGCGTTGCCGGCTTTTCGGGTTCCGTCACGACATCGGCAACCACCTTTTCCTCCTGCTCAACCACGGGAGCGTCCTCCTTCTCTGCCGGCGTCTCCGACAAAGCGGGCTGAACAGTCTCCACGACCTCCTTTGCTTCGGGCTCTTGGCTGACGGCAGCAGCCTCCACCTCGGGTATTTCTTCCGACCGGGGAGCAACAGACTCTTTAACCGCCGGCTTTTGGCCGACACTGTCAAGATCTATCTTTCCCAAGATCTTGTACTGCTGGCGCGTGTTCGACTCCAGCAAGCTCTCGGCCCGACGGTCGTCCTTTTTCGGTTCCGACACGCGCTTCTTCTCTTTCGATTTCTTAAAGAGTTTCTCGGCTTCGTTGCGTACTGCCGCGTCTTGCTTGAAAGCTTCAACGAGGGCATCATACTGCCTTTCGTTGAGCTTAAACGACGGTTCTGCCTTCACTTCGCCCAGCTCACTCTTCTTTTCAAGGAATTCAACTGCCGTTTGAAGTCCTATGTTCAATTCACGTAATGCTTTGTTTAATCTGATGCTCATATATTCTCCTTATCATAAGGCAAAAAGAAAAAGGGTAAAAAGGTAAAACCTTCCGCTCGTTCGCCTCATTTATTTATTTTGAATGGCAAAAAAGGTAAAAGGTAAAAAGGTAAAACCTTTCTCTTCTCCGCCCTGTGTCCTACTTGTCAACCTATCGTCGCTATTGCTCTTGTCCTTTTGTTTACTTGTTTGTTTTACCTTTTTCCCCGTCGCCGCTATCAGTTCTCAAACTCGCGGCGCAACACCTCGAGCACGTGGTCTACGGTCTCCTCCTCGAGATCGGCCTTCTCCACGAGCATCTCGCGTGGCGCATTGAGCACCGCCTTGGCCGTGTCAAGCCCGATGCCGGTAATGGCGTCGATGATCCACTGGTCGATCTCGTCGTTGAACTGATCCAAGTAGACATCGTCCTCCTGACTCGGATTGTCACCGTTGACCACACGATATACGTCGATGGTGTATTCGGTGAGCATGGAAGCCAACTTGATATTCAGTCCGCCGCGGCCGATGGCGAGGCTCACCTCTTCGGGTTGCAGGTACACTTCGGCCTTTCTGTTCACCTCGTCGAGCGTGATGCTGGTAATCTTGGCAGGACTTAGCGCACGCTGAATGAACAGTTTGGTGTTCGCCGTCCAGTTGATCACGTCGATATTCTCATTGCACAGCTCGCGCACGATGCCGTGCACACGACTTCCGCGCACGCCCACGCAGGCTCCCACGGGGTCTATGCGGTCGTCAAAGCTCTCTACCGCGATCTTGGCGCGCTCTCCGGGCATGCGTGCAATCTTGCGAATGGCAATCAGGCCATCGGCAATCTCGGGCACCTCCTGCTCCAAGAGTCGCTCCATGAAGGTGGGGCTCGTACGCGAGAGGATGATCTTGGGGTTGTTGTTCTCGTTGTCCACACGCTCGATGACGGCCTTCACGGTCTCGCCCTTGCGATACTGGTCTGAAGGAATCTGCTCCGACTTGGGCAGAATCAGCTCATTGTTCTCGTCATCAACGACAAGCACTTCCTTCTTCCAAATTTGGTAAACCTCGCCCGAGATCACCTGTCCCACACGGTCTTTATACTTGTTATAGAGCGAGTCGTGCTCCAGTTCCAATATCTTGCTGGCCAAAGTCTGACGCAGGGTGAGAATGGCACGTCGGCCGAACTTGGCAAAGTTCACCGGCTCCGACACCTCCTCGTCCACCTCATAATCGGGTTCTATCTTGCGGGCGTCGGTCAGACTGATCTGCTTGTTATCGTCTTCCACCTCGCCATCGGCCACCACCATGCGGTTGCGGTAGATCTCAAAGTCGCCCTTGTCGGGGTTGACAATAACATCAAAGTTCTCGTCACTGCCATATATTTTTGCGAGCACGTTGCGGAAACTCTCCTCCAACACGCTTACAAGCGTAGTGCGGTCGATGTTCTTCGTATCCTTGAATTCGCGGAACGTGTCAATCATGCTCACCTGCTCTTCATCTTTCTTCTTTGCTGCCATAGCTTATTTGAAACTGATTAAGTATTTAGTATATTTTACATTGTCCATGTCATACCGGTGGTCCACATCCATCAGCACCGGGCGTTTCTTGCCTTCCTGCTTTACCTTCTCGCTCACGGCCACCGTGAACTCGCGGCCCTCGACGCTCTTAAGCACGCCCCTCACCTTCTTGCCATCGGCGGTAAGCACCTCCACCGGCTCTCCGATGAAGTTGTGATACTGCTGCTCCACCTTGAAAGGCTGGCCCAATCCGGCCGACCCCACCTCCAATTCATAGTCTTCCTGCTCACGGTCGAGACGATCCTCAATAAACTTGCTGAGTTCCACGCAATCATTGATGTAAACGCCATCGGCATGATCGATCTCCACAGTGATCTTGTCATCGGGGCTGACCACGACGTCTACAAGGAAATACTCCTTGCCAGTCAACCACTCTTCCACTAAATTTTTTACGACGTTCTTGTCTATCATATTTTGTGATTATAAAAAAATGAGGAGCTCTCTCGGAGCCCCTCATTCCACTGAACGATGCAAAGTTACGAAGAAAATTACATCCCCGCAAGTAAATGTGATATTATTTTGGTGGCCGGCACCCACAAAATCATCTGCGCGATGCCTCCGCGCCATCATGCCACAGGTCGTGCGTGCCCGCACGCCCTTGCCCGGCTCACCCTTCCTTCTCCAGCCGTTTACGACATTCGGCCAACTCGGCCTCGGCCGCCTTGTCGAGTTTGGGGTAGCTCGTTTTCAGCTCTTCCAGTCGCCGATTGATGATGCTGCCCACGGCATAGCGCATGAACCACTTGTGGTCGGCGGGTATGACATACCACGGGGCGTACTCGGTCGAGGTGTTGGTGAGCATCTTGGAGTAAGCGTCCATATAGTCATCCCACAGGTCGCGCTCCTTGAGGTCGGCAGCCGAGAACTTCCAGTGCTTCTCTTTCTCGTCGATACGTTTGAGCAATCGCCTGCGCTGCTCCTCTTTCGACACGTTCAGGAAAAACTTCACCACCGTCGTTCCCGTCTCGGTGAGATAGCGCTCAAAGTCGTTGATATGCCGATAACGGCGCTCCCAGAATGCCTCGTCGGCATCGTTCACGTCGTTCACGCCGGGAATCTGTGCCCCGAGGAGCAGCTCGGGGTGCACCCTGCTCACCAACACATCCTCATAGTGCGAGCGGTTGAAGATGCCTATCCTGCCTCGCTCGGGCACATTCTTCTGAATGCGCCACAGGTATCCGTGGTCCAACTCTTCCGATGACGGCCGCTTATACGAGAAAACCTGACAGCCTTGGGGGTTCACGCCCGACATGACATGCTCGATGGTGCCGTCTTTGCCGGCGGCATCCATCGCCTGAAACACCACCAGCACCGCATGACGGTCGTCGGCATAGAGCCTCTCTTGCAGCTGTGTCATCGTCTCCACGTTCTTCTGCAGCAGGGCCGCGGCAGCCTCTTTTTTCATACCCGCGGTATAGTCCGCATCAAAATCGCGCACCTCATGCTTCTTGCCGGGGGTCGCGGTGAGCTTCTTGAGCACTTCTTTCTTCATAGCCTGTCTATTGGGTTGAACGGGCACCACGGCCATACAGCCGCGCCCTTTGCTTACAAATATAGGGCATTTCGCCCAAATCCTCGCAAACGCAAGTATATTTAACATCAAGAAGACGGTGCCTTCTGATGAAAAAAAACCGACAACATACCGTGTCGTGCCACCGTCTCGCACGCCCGATCATGCCCCGTCGCGATGCCTGCCCGCCCCATCGGTATGCCGATGCGGACACCATGCCGCGGCGACCGCTGTCGCATGCCGTCGCGAAAGCTATCGTTTCGCGTCGCGATTACTATCGTTTCGTCGCGCGATTACTATCGTTTCGCGACGCGATTAGGCCCTAATCGCAAAGCCTTAAAACACCCACTGATTATCAGCAAGTTATAAACCCGCGTCATATCCCTGTGCCGCCATCTTGCGTTGCGACCGGCTGCTCTGCGCCCTTTCACCACCGGCCCTCGGCGACAAGCCCTCCCCGCATCGGCCGTGCGAGGGTAATTCACATCAAAAAACATGACAAAAAAGAGAGAACGGTCTCTTCATTGACCATTCTCTCTCCTCATCATTGCTGTCTAGTGCCGCGCCATCGTCAGCCCATCGCGCCGCCACCGCGCCCGATTTCCTTTGGTCGGCGCGTGCGGTCACGTTGTCTCTCCCGGGCGGTCACGCCACGATTCAGGTCGCGGCACAGTCGTTTTTACATCTTTCGGATGCCACACCCACCGCCGACAAGCCGCGCGGCGGCGCGTCACGGCATGGCTCCCGCACTACCGTTGCTCCACACTGAAGTCGGTTGCCGACACCCATTGTCCAGAAAACGACGCTCCGGTGAAGTTGGAATTGGTCGAGATGCCATAGCTCAGCGACCCTTTGCTCACACGTATGCCGTCGATTACCACCCGGCTCCAGCCGAAGCCCCTGCCACCGTTAGCCTCGGCGATGCTTTGATAGAGCCGGCGGTCGGCATCGGTTGCCATAGAGTCTTTGCTGTCAACATGCCGTCGGGCCTCCTGCCACACGCTGCCGCCCTCGTTGCCACAGACCGGTATTTCGACCATGTATCGGCGTCCGTCGGCCACGGCATAGACAAAGGCTCCCTTGCCATCGGTACGCGCCGTGACGGTGAGGGTATAGGTGCCGGGGGCGAGATCGGTATTGGAGCGCTCCACCTGATAGCTCAATCCCCAGTCGGCATAACCGTTGAGATAGCGCAATCTCCCTTTGCCCGAATAGTGTTCGCCATTGTCGGTGTACCTGTTTCGGCCGTCCATCGGGTCTATCAGCCGCCATCCGCCCCGGTTCAGGAAGTCCCAGTCTTCCTCGTCGATAAACACCCCGTCGTGCGTATTGGCCTTGACGTAGGCCCGGTCTTCGATCTCATCCAACCTATCCTCGGCTTGCGAGAACCGCGCCGTCATGGTCACGCCACTAAAAATGGCTGCCATAAGGCACACCATCCACAGCGCCACCCACACCACACGCTGGGTCAACCCCATCGGGTCGATCTTCTGCCGGCTGCTCATAATGGCATGGACAAGGCAGTAGACAGAGATGACCAGCACGCCAAGAAGTCCTGCCACGCATACCGCGACCATCCAGGAGCTTACCGACGAGGCGTAGAGCCGTGCAAAACGGGCATCGCCGAAGATGTCGGGACTGACCATCAGGAGCATCATCACGGTGATGCCCACGCAAATAACCAATGCCGCCAACAGGCCGACACACACCAACAGGGCTTTGACAAGAAACAGGAAGAACCTGATGAAGCCCGACAGGCAGCCCGAAGCGCCGCTTTGGGGCATGCGGGGAGCATCGGCCTGCGTGCGCTCCTCGTTCACCTCGTGGGCCAGATTTCCCGGCGTGACGTCCATACCCTTCATCATCAACCGGTCTTCGGGGTTCTGGGCCATCGGCGTGAGAATGGCCATCACCATATAAAACGCGGGCAGCCAAAGGCTGAAAGAGCCGAAGACCACACCTCCGTGCCACCGATTGACCACAGACCCGAACCATAACGACAGCAGGAACAGCAACACGAAACCGAGCCGCCACCACAGCACATCGCCACCAAAATATTGCGCACAGCCGGCCAGCAAGCCCGTGAACTTCTTGTCGGCGGGGTCGCGATAGAGGCGTTTGTTCGACTTGCGAAGCTGCTCGAAATAGGCCTTGGCCCTGTCTTTGATGCCCTCTGCCATGACGCCGGGGCTGTCGTCGCTCGCGCCTTGGGCCTCGGGTTCAGACTGACGGTCATCGCCATCCTCCATCTGCTTGGGGTCTCCGATGCGCGAGATGATGGTTTGCACGTGCCCGATGTTGATGGCTTCGACACCCTTGGCCCTCAGGTCGTCGAAGAGTTCGGCGATGCGGGCCTCGATATCGTCGGTGATCTCCTTGCCGTCGGGCTTGCGGGAGAAATAGTTGCGCAGCGTGTCGATATAATGTTGCAAAAGTTGATAGGCGTCTTCGTCGATGGAATAGAGTCGGCCAAACATGTTGATCGTGATGTTCTTTTTCATAATTGTGGTTTCAATGGGTTTACGATTGTGATTTGAGATAGTTCACGGTGGTCGCGATTTCCTCCCACGCTCTGTCGAGGTCGTGCAGGAAAGTCGTGCCCTCGGCGGTGAGGCTGTAATATTTACGTGGCGGCCCCTGCGTGCTTTCTCGCCACTGATAGCTCAATAACCCGTCGTTCTTGAGGCGTGTGAGCAGGGGGTAGAGCGTTCCCTCGACCACCAACAGCTCGGCCTCGCGCAGCCGCTGGATGATGTCGGAGGTATAGGCCGGCTGCTTTTCGAGCAACAACAGAATGCAGTATTCAAGCATTCCCTTGCGCATCTGTGATTTCGCGTTGTCGATATTCATATCTGTACTTTGTATGATTGGCGCGACAAAGATAGGCAAAATGGTAGTACTATGCAATACATAGTACTGTAAAATTTTTATACGTTATATTTAATTAACATCTGAACAAATGACATCCTCTCCATGTCGGAGCTCGCATCACCCCCGCACCACGGTGAACTGAGGGACATGACCTGCAGCAATCGCAAAGCCGCAAAGCGACCTCCGGCTTTCCGATTGTCACGATTCTCGCAAAACACGCGTCGCCATCGTCTGCCGACAGTATGCCCGACGGCTTCCGCCCAGTGGCCCGAGCCTTGTCGATCGCCGTGCGAAGTGTCGGGGAGATGTATCATTGGCCGGGCACGATATCCTTGAACTGACGACCGACCGCATGATCAAAAAAAGAGGATTGCCCCATGACGGACAATCCTCTCGCATCTTCTCTTGAACAAAAACCTACTTCTTGTCGGCTGTCTTGGGCCTC
>DBQL01000091.1:0-5565 GCA_002305235.1 Prevotella sp. UBA1395
TCGAGGTTGGCGTTGATCTGACCGCGCATGTAGTTGCAGTAGTTCTTGTAATTGGGATATGCAGTCATCATGCGGGCATATACTTCGTCGGCCTTCTTGAAAGCCTCGGCAGCACCGGTAGGATCGCCGGCTTGTGTCTTTCGAGATGCGATGTCGGCATAAAGTGAGCCTAAGTTGTCGAGATCGTTCATGGTAGGCTCATTGCCTTCGATCGATTTCTCGAAATAACGAACGGCATTGTCGAAGTCGTTCTCTTTCAGATATACATCAGAAAGGTTCTTGTTGATGATGGCGATCTGCTTGGCATTGCCCGTGTTCTGCTCGATAGCCATGTTGTATGCCTTGATGGCATCGTTCCAACGGCTGGCCTGCTGAAGCGCGGTACCATAGTAGATATAGTCCTCACCGATGAAGTGGGCACTGTCACTCTTGTTGAACAGTCGGTCGGCATAATCGAGAGCCTCGTTGGTCTGCTTCAGGTCGGTATAGTTGTAGAACGCGATACGGTTCCATCCGGCACGACGCGGGTCGCGAGAGAGGCCCACTTTGCAGATTTCAATACTCTTGTCGCGCTTGCCCAAAAGCCAAGTTGTCATGGCATAGTAAGTGATGTCCTCGTCTTCGAGCTTGGACTTGTCACTCACTTTGTTGTAATAGCCCTCGGCATTCTCATATTTCTGCGCAATGTAGTAGATACGACCGCAAAGGGCATCGACAGGGTAGTCGGGGCGATGGGTGCGCAATTCCTCAAGGTTGGCAACAGCTTCCTCGGGGCTGCGACCGCGAAGAATCATGGCATACTTGTAGTATCCCTCGGGATCTTTGGGGTCGAAGTATTTGGCTTGCTGGTAGTTCTCTGCTGCTCCACCGGCATCATCCTTCATCACGGCGATGTCGCCTTTGAGCAGGAACGCCTTGGCATACTTTCCATCCTTGGCCAATGCGTAATCGGCGAAGCTCAACGCGTTGGCGGTGTCTTTCTCGTTGAGGAATACTCTACCCAACGCAACAAGCACCTCGGGATTCTTCTTGTTGGCCTTGTAAATCTGTTTTACTTGGTTTTTGTAGTCAGCACCTTTAGCTTTGATTACTGTGGTGGCCTGCTCGATGATGGTCTTGTTGTCCTGAGCCATCGTAGGTACTGCTGATGTTAACATCATAGTGCCTAAAAAGAAATATTTTATTGCTTTCATAATCTCTACTTTTTAATGTTGAACAACCTTTTTACTTCATTTAATTGGATGACGTAGTATAATCTGAAATGTTTCTGCTATTCACTTACATTAACGTTTCTTACATTTATATTGCCCAATACCGGTAACAGCCCGGCTTTCATCACGATGCGCTGTCCCTTAGGTCCTTCGATGAAATGGGCGAAGCCCCACGGCAGACCTTGGCGCGGGTCGTTCAGGAGTGCGTAGATGGTTCGGATGAGTGGGTACTCGCCATTATAAATGTAATATTGATATGGCTTGCGCGAACTGGATGCCGTGGCAGGATGGATCCTGCTGAGGCTCATCACACGTATGGCTTTATTGAAGGTGAGATTGCTGGAGTCGCGCTTGTCGTTAAGCCAGTTGTTTCCAATAATGCCTATGGAACCGGGATTTTGCTCAACATATTTGATTACTTCCTCGGTCTTCTTCACCGCCACGACATTGGGGTTGGTGATAGGGCGACCGTGAAGAATGGAGTCTTCAATGTAATGGACGGTGCTCGACTTCGGATTGTCAAACACCACGGTAATGTTGCCCTGCTTGGACCCTTTGAAAAGCTGTGCCCACTTGGTAACCTTACCGGTCATGATGTTTTCAATGTCTTTGGTAGACAATAATGTGTCGTTGCTTTGTTTGTGCACAATGAACGCCAATGCGTCGTAGGCCAATTTCAAGGCCACGGGACGGTATGTCTTGTCTTGCAAACTCTTCAGTTCTGAAGGCTTGAAGTTACGGGAGGTAAAAGCCAGCCATGTCTTCCCGCTGAGCAGTTGATTAATGGCATCCGACTCGTTGGTATAGTGGGGAGTGACTTTTGCCTGTGGATAATCTCGTTGGAAGATGTCTCGCTCTTCCTCGATGATAGGGCTAAAACTTTCATCAGAGACGAAACTAATCGCCCCTGATGAATATGTGTCTGTTCTGCCGTCTTTGCTCTTCTTGTTGCAAGAGGAGCAAAGACCGGCAGCCAGTGTTAATCCTACGAAGATGTAAGATGTGATTTTCTTCATAAATGATGCTGGTTATTGCAATCTGAAGGCAACGGGAACGTTGTACTTCACACGTACCGGTGAACCGTTCTGACGGCCGGGAATCCACTTAGGCATGGCTTTCACCACGCGGGTGGCCTCACGGTCAAGAGAGGGGTCTACTGAACGTACAACCTTGACATCGGTAATCGAGCCGTCACGTTCAACCACGAATGATACGACTACACGACCTGAGATACCGTTCTCCTGTGCTACCACAGGATACTTGATATTGTCGGAGAGATATTGCATCAACGCAGACGTACCGCCGGGGAACGTAGGCATCTGCTCTACAACCTCGAATACCTTGTTTTCTACTTCGGGTTTATCCGGTTTTACAGGCTCATCGGCTACACGCTCGGTTACCTTGAGCACTTCACCGTTATCGCTGTTACCTTTAACGTCGAGAGCACCAATAGCTGTGTTGGTCTGCATCAACTCTTGCTGAGTCTTCATTTCATCCTCAGGCTTTACCTCGTTATCTTTCTTGATCACCGGGGCGGTAAACTTGATGGATGATTTTACTTCCTTCACAACTTCTTGTTTCTTCTCGGGAAGCTGAACTTCCTTACGCTTAACCTCAGCTTTTTTCTTGGGCTGATTCAGTGCGGAAAGCTCTGTGACTTGCTCGTTCTTGGTATGTGCGGCCTGATACTCGTCGTAAGCGGTCTTTGCAATATATATTCCGATGAACAATGCAGCCAGCAGCGCGATAACCACGATAGAGTAGATGTTTCTCTTGGGAGTGTTCTTACGGAGCTTATATGCGCCGTATTCCTTGTTCCTTCCCTCAAAGATAAGATCGACCCAACCGTTGGTTGTTAAATCAATACTTGCCATTTCTTAATCTTTTTAATCGTTTCTTGATGTGATTACATCTTGACGTTATTCTTCTTCAGAAGAGCAATGTCTTGATCGTTAATCTTATCGATAACGTACTTACCTATGCTGCAAATCTGCATTTCGTCGAGAGCATCTACCAAGTTCTTGTAATTAGCGTTGTCAGTGGCCTTGATAATCACTGTCATGGTAGCAATCTTACCGGTAGACAGGTCACCGGCCTTGATCTTGGCCAGCTCCATGTTGTAGATGGAGTCAGACATTTTCTTCGTGGGGTCTGCCTTCAACTTGTCAAGAGCCTCCTTGGCTTTCATTACATCTTGAACAGGATATGTGCCATCCTCGGTCACGTGATTATAAAGAACCGAACGGATACCCTTGGTACCCCATGTGGTCTTCTTTAAACAATCAGGCTGCTCGGGTTTCACAAGTCCTGCAACATAGTAGATTTGATTGTCAGCAGTGCAGTAAATCGTAACGGTGTACGACTCCTTTGTCACTGACTTATCTATATCCTGCAAGTTCTTATCGTTACTCGGCATACTCAGCTCCATTGTCTGAGGCTTGGCCAAAGAGGTACAGAGCATGAAGAAGGTGATAAGAAGCATCATCATATCCACCATAGGCGTGAAGTCTACGCGGACATTCATCTTCTTCTGCTTGCCGCCACCGCCTTTGCTGTTTGTTACTAATTCTGCCATTGTTAATCCTCCGTCTTCTTGTATTGAGTAATCAGATAATAACGGTTCTCGTTCATGTCCTGAAGCTCACTCATGATTTTCTTTACAGTCTTGTAGGGAGTTTTCTCGTCTGCCTTGATGGCAATCTTGGCATCGGGATTGGCATTCTTTGCTGCCTTAATCCAAATTTGGAACTCACTCATGGCTGCATCGCCCTCTTTGCCGGGAACAGAATCCGTAGGAATGCCGTATTGCTTGATGGCGACCGGCATCTCCGTGGTGGGGAGCTTGAGATAGTTTTCAAGCTCACTCATGGGAACTCCCCACATGGGGTCGTTCAAGAACTTCTTCTGTTGCTCGGCGTTGAGACTGATACCGAACTGTGCGGTAACGTCATCGAGCGTGTTGCGAATATCAGTGGTCTTGTCCATGCTCATGAAGATCTTGCCGTCATTGCCAACAAGAACGTTCAGAACATTCTTTTCAGGAACCTTGATTTCAGACACAGATCCCGGCGTGTTCACCTTCACCGGCTCTTGCTTCACGAACGTTGAGGTCAACATGAAGAAGGTCAGCAAAAGCACCATCACGTCTGACATAGGTGTCATGTCAATCCATGTGTCGCCTTTCTTAATTTTTACTTTACCCATAGTGATAAAATTTTAAAGGGTTAGCAAAAATTAAGCCTCGTCTGTGTGGTTAGCTTCGTATGTCTGAGCAATTGAGTAACCTACCTCGTCGAGTGCGTATGTCAGCTTGTCGATCTTGTTGGTGAAGAAGTTGTAAGAGATAACAGCACACCAAGAAGTTGCGATACCGAAAGCCGTGTTGATCAAGGCCTCAGAAATACCGGCTGAAAGAGCAAGTGAGTCACCACCGCCACCAGCAGCAAGAGCTTGGAACGACTTGATCATACCCGTCACAGTACCGAGAAGACCGGTAAGAGTACCGAGGGTTACCATTGTGGCGATCAACGGGAGGTTCATCTGAAGAGTAGGCATTTCCAACTGAGTGGCTTCCTCATGAGCCTGCTGGATCTTAGCTACCTTCTGGCTCTTCTTCAAAGACGCATTGGCACCCTTGTCCATTTCCTTGTATGCGTTCAATGAAGCCAATACCACGTTAGCAACAGAACCCTGCATCTTGTTGCAAAGAGTCTCTGCTGTTGCGAAATCGTTAGCCTTCAAAGAAGCCTTGATGTTAGCGACGAACTTGGTGAGGTTGCCTTTGCCGAAAGCGGTCTTCAGCGCCAACCAACGCTCTACAGAGAGGCAGAGCACAGAGAGAAGCAATGTGTGGATGATAGGCACAACGTATCCACCTTTGAAGATAGTACCCATCATGTTCAGAGGATGGTTGTTGGTGTCACCACCTTGGAAGTTGGAAGGATCACCCAATACAAAGTTGAAGATACAGATAGCTGCCACGAAACATACGAAGATGATCCAGAATGCGCCTCTAATTCCTGTGAAGCCCTGAGACTTCTTAACAGCCTTGGGGGCTGCGGCTTTTTGTGTAGTTGCCATAATTTTAAAATTTAATTTTTAGTTATTAATAAATTATATTATTCTTTTTCTTTCGGTTGTTAATGGTGCTTGAAGCGTTTGACCCCATAGAAACATGTCTTATCTGTTGACACAAACGTTCGCAAAGATAACAACTTTTGCCTTATTGTAAGTCTGTTTGTTGCAAATTAACAATTTTTTATTTCAATAATGCAGTCACTTCCTTGATACGACGCAGGGCTTCCCTGATGTTGTCGTCGCTGGTGGCGTAGCTCATTCGGAAGCAATCGGGGTC
>DBQL01000091.1:5632-5967 GCA_002305235.1 Prevotella sp. UBA1395
CCTTGCGGAACATTCACCTCGAGTCCGGGAATATCTTTGGCAAGACTTACGATGAGGTCGCGCCGACGCTCAAATGCTTCTTTCATCTCTTTTACACATTCTTGCGATGACTGGTAGGCGGCGAGTGCGGCCAACTGGCTTACGTCGCTTGTTCCACTGGTATATTGTCCCTGCAACTTGTTGATGCCCTTGACAACCCATTCGGGGGCGGCCACCCATCCCAGTCGCCATCCTGTCATGGCGTAGGCCTTGCTCACTCCATTACATATAATGGTGCGCTCTTTCATGCCGGGATATGCGGCGATACTTCCGTTTTTGCCGATGTAATTGATGTG
>DBQL01000091.1:6016-7614 GCA_002305235.1 Prevotella sp. UBA1395
GAATACACGCTACCGGTAGGATTGCTTGGCGAACAGAGAATCACCATTTTCGTTTTGGGTGTGATGGCGGCTTCCAACTGCTCGGGAGTCATTTTGAAATCCTGCTCGAATCCTGCCCTTACGACCACCGGAACACCTCCGGCCAACTTCACCATCTGCGGATAGCTCACCCAGTAGGGTGCCGGAATGATCACCTCGTCGCCGTTGTTGACCAAGGCCAAGATGGTATTGCACACGCCTTGCTTACCGCCCGTACCCACAATGATTTCCTTGGAGGTATAGTCGAGTTCGTTCTCGTTTTTCAGTTTAGACACAATTGCATCTCTCAGTGATGGATAACCGGGAACGGGAGAATACTTGGAGTAGTTGTCATCAATAGCTTTCTTGCCTGCTTCTTTAATGTGGTCGGGCGTGTTGAAGTCGGGTTCTCCCACGCTCATGTTGATCACATCGATGCCTTGAGCCTTCATCTCACTGCTTTTTTGTGACATTGCCAATGTGGCCGAAGGGGCCAAACGATTGAGACGGTCTGATAATTGTGCCATAATCTTGTTATATTAAATAAAGAATCCGATGTGCAAAATTAATCATTTTAATTTTTTAAACGAAAGAATACTACCATTATTTTGCGATTTGGAATAATAATGTAACAAAACATCCTATTTCAGATGGAGTTGATGTCCCATCCTGTCACGCTTGGTTCTGAGGTATTTCACNNNNTAGGCTTCCAATCCCACTCGTTTGGTGGGGTTGTTGGTCATCAGTCTCATCTTATGGATGCCGAGATGCCTGAGCATCTGCGCGCCGCAGCCGTAGTCGCGCTCGTCGGGCTTAAACCCGAGGTGCACGTTGGCATCCACGGTGTCCATGCCTTGTTCCTGCAGCTTGTATGCGGCAATTTTATTCATCAGTCCGATGCCTCGACCTTCCTGTTGCATGTAGATAATCACACCCTTACCCTCTTTCTCGATCATCTGCATCGACTTGTGCAGCTGCTCGCCGCAGTCGCATCGCT
This sequence comes from Prevotella sp. UBA1395, assembly GCA_002305235.1. Taxonomy (GTDB): domain Bacteria; phylum Bacteroidota; class Bacteroidia; order Bacteroidales; family Bacteroidaceae; genus Prevotella. The sequence goes on from DBQL01000091.1 coordinate 7,032, forward strand.
GACTGCCGAGAATGTCTCCGGTGGCGCAAGATGAGTGCACGCGCACGAGCACCGACTCGTCTTCTTTCCATTCCCCTTTTATCAGGGCGATGTGCTCCAGTCCGTTACTGGTTTGGCGAAAGGGGATAAGGTGGAAGTGCCCATAGAGCGTGGGCATGTCCACTTCCTCGCCTACGACGATGCTTGTTTCGCGTTTCAGGCGGTAAGCGATCAGGTCCTTGATAGAAATGATCTTCATGTCCCATTCGTGGGCTTTCTCCAGCAACTCGGGCAGACGGGCCATGCTGCCGTCGTCGCTCATGATTTCCATCAGCGCGCCGGCAGGGTAGAGGCCGGATAGCTTACAGAGGTCGACGGCAGCCTCGGTATGTCCCGACCTCCTCAGCACGCCGTTCTCTTGTGCATAGAGCGGATTGATGTGCCCGGGGCGCCCGAATGTTTCGGGTGTCGAGGCGGGGTCGGCCAGTGCCTTGATGGTCTCGGCCCTGTCGTGCGACGACACACCCGTGGTGCAGCCTTCCAATTTGTCCACCGTAACGGTGAACGGCGTGCCGAGAACAGAGGTGTTGTCTTCCACCTGATG
>DBQL01000091.1:7680-12548 GCA_002305235.1 Prevotella sp. UBA1395
TCGTCCACTACGATCACAAATTTACCTTCCTTGAAATCTTGCAACGCATCCTCGATGCTACTCAATCTGAAGTCTGCCATATTATTGTCCTTAAAATTTTGTTATACCTATTATATATATGTGTCGCCATGTCGAACATTGTCCACTGTCATTGCGGTGTGTCGGCGGATTCATCGTCATGCGGTCATTGCTGAGTCCCCGCGCTGCCGGGTTCGCCCGTGGCGATGAGGTGGTGCTCGATATAGCTGATGATGTTGCTGTTGGTCTGTCTTATCACCCTTAGGTCTCGCAGCAACCTCACCCTGTACCTCCACATGCGCAGGTATAGGAATATGCCGAGGGGCAGTATGACGGCTGCCATGATGTTCAGCCATTTGCGCTCAAAGGGTCGGGTATGTGCCTTGAGGGCCACGATGGGATACTGGTTGATGAGATGCAGCACCTGTTTGTCTTTCGTATTCGACAGGTCGTTGATGGTTTCCTCCAATATGCCGCTCAGTCGTTCAATCTCGTGGTCGGGCTGATATTTGAAGAATACCTTGATGATATTGGGTGGCGAAATCAGGCGATGCTCCTTGGAATAGTCGGTGATGGCATGGTTGAGTCGCAGCAACACGGCATTGTCGTGAGCATAATCCGGCTCGTCGATGACCACCTCCTTGCCACTGATATGCCGTTTGGTGCGCAGCCCCAGCAGTTTGAAGAACATCGTGCGCCATATATCGGCGTTGAACACCATCGAGTCGTTATAGGCTTTGTAGGTCACAAATGTCGCCAGCGGCGTGAGAATGGCGGGTGCCAAGCCTTTGCCGAACCATATCGCCCAGTCGCCTTGCCGGGCCATGCGGTATCCGGTGTTTTCCAAGATATAATAGATGATAAACACAAATACCGAGATAATGACCGGTATGCCGAGTCCGCCCTTGCGGATAATGGCTCCCAAGGGTGCGCCGATGAAGAAGAAGATGAGACATTGCAGGGCCAGTGTGAACTTGTTGATGGCCTCGATTTGGTGTTGCCTCACGATGCGTTCGTTGTCGTTGGTCACCAGTTTCTTGAAGTCCAAGTCGCTCACCTCGTTCTGTACCTGTCCCAGTGCGCTGGAGAATATTTGCTGTTTCTGCTCCAGTTTCTGCTTCTCCAACAGCTTGTCAAAGTCGAAACTCTTTGCGCTCGCGCGTTTCACCGCCGCAATCGAATCTTTCTTGTCAATCTTGGGCACGGCGAAATAGAGGTGTCGGCTGTCGTTGTAGAACGCCCTGCCAATGCTGTCATAGCGCTGGTTCAGCGAGTCGATGTCGTTGAAGAGTTTCGAGAGGCTTTTGCCCATAGCGTTGTTCGAGAGCGACGCGGCATCGGCCATGTTAAAATCGCCGTCGAAATCGAGCACGATCTGTTTGCTCACGAAGGTCTCCCGACGATAGGGCACGGCGGCATTCCCCGCGAATTGCTGGTTCTGCATGTTCTCAAACCATTCCCCGCTCCACAAGCTCAGCAACAGGTGCTTCTTGTCGGCGGTAGATTGCAGCATGCCCGAGTCGGCAAGGATGATGGCGGCGTCCTCGTAGCTTTGTGTCATCCGGTAGATCATGATGCCGTAGAGCTTTCCCGTCGCCACGTTCTTCTTCTGCACATAGATATTGCTGTTGGGAATGCCATCATAAAACACCCCCTCGGGAATTTCCAGTTCCGGACTCTTCTGCCTCATGGAGATGAGCAGTTGGGTGAGCTTGAAGTTGGCCGTCGGGCCGATGTTGTTCTGAAAATAGAACGACCCCAGACAGATGACCACCGTGATGACGATGAGCGACCTGAAAGTTTGCATCAGCGAGATGCCCGCAGCCTTGATGGCGGTAAGCTCCGAGCTTTCTCCCAAGTTGCCGAAAGTGATGAGCGAACTGAGCAGGATGGCCAGTGGCAAAGCCTGTGGCACGAGCATCAAGGCCATGTATCCAAAAAACTGTGCCATGATGTCCATAGACAGTCCCTTGCCTATCAGGTCGTCAACAAACCTCCATAGAAACTGCATCATCAGCACAAACTGGCAGATGAAGAACGTTCCTACAAATAAGAGGCCGAACTGACGGGCAATAAATATGTCGAGTTTCTTGATGCGAATGTTCATAAAAGCGCTTTCTGCACACAGCATTGGTCGGCGTGCGCAGGTTCATTCAGGGTGCAAAGATAATGGAAAATTATCACAAACCGATAAATTTGCTTGATTTTATATGTGGCTCACCCATTTTCCCCGGAGCGGGTTCTTGGCACGTGCCCACCCCCGGCACCCGTGTCACACCATGCTGTCGTTATATCCCCGTCTTGTATTGCAGTCGGTCTAAATCGTGGTTCCACATATAGGTCATGTCCTGAATGTCATCGGGATCGGAATAGTCGGTAATCAAAATGGCAAAATCGTCGGTCACGCCAATACGTGTGAGCTTCAGTTCGGTGTAGGCCTCGGGGTCTTCCTCGTCCTGCCATCTGAAGCGGATCGACAGGTTTTTCACCACCTCGATGATGTCGGCCTGCCGGGTTTCATACACCTGTCCGGGTTTGCCCCATGTAAAAACCAGCAGGTTGCCCTCCTGCCTCACTTCCTCGGCAATCCATCTGCTCAGTCCCGCCGGTGTGGAGATCAGTTTCCAAATGATCGATTCGGTACGGGAGCGCAGCGCTCGTTCTATGGTGATCTTTGTTTTGTTCATTAAATCAATGATAGCTTATTTTTTCCGCAAAAGTAATCATACATCTTATATATATGGTTACAAAAATAATATTTTTTTGTGACAACATCATCTTTTTGCGATAAAAATTTGGAAACTTGAAATTAAATCCATACCTTTGCACTCGCTTTCAGACAGGAAGCTGAAAATGATGGCGGGATAGCTCAGCTGGTTAGAGCGTCGGATTCATAATCCGGAGGTCGTGGGTTCGGGTCCCACCCCCGCTACATCAAACGGTTGGTAATCATCGATTACCAACCGTTTTTGTTTTGTTATGGTTGCGACCGGCCGGCATGATCTTATGTTATCCCGTGCCGCCCGATTCAAAGGGACATGGTTTCCGCCCGTCGGGGAGAGCGTATGTTTCATGGTAAAGAGCAGCATCTGCTGCTCTTTCATAGCATGAACAACCTCGTCGATTTGCTATTGTTTCACCCAGCCCAACCGCTCGCAAATGTCAAGCACGTTTTTGGCATGCTCGCGCTCGCGCTTTTTCTTCACCGAGTTAAACAGTTTGAGCATGTCCGCGTGGTCGTGAAGCATCTCTTCCATTTTCTTCACGTCGAGGAACTCCACTTGCAACTTGCCTTTTCGTTCGCTCACAGAGTCGGAGAGGAGGTAGCACACGGGGTATTTTTTCAGGCTGTTGGCCGCGGCAAAGCCGCCGATGATACCAAACATCATGGCCGTGGAAATCTCTTTGCCGCTTGCATTGCCGATGCGCTGCTGTTGGAAAATCACCGACTTTCCATCTTTGAAACGGTAGGCCCTCACAAACCCGTTGCCAAACCGGGCGTTGTCCAACCGCAGGTTGTGCATGTTGATGAACATCAGGCTGTCGTGAACAATCATAAACGAGTTTTTCTTCAACGCTTCGTCGATGCTGTCGTTGCCGCAGGTAAACTTGCAATCGCCGCCGCCCCACCATGCTTTCTTGTCGGCAGAGCGTTGCTCGGCAGACAGTGAGGGCAGGTCGTGCCACACGTCCGACTTGTATTCCTCATAACTGGTGCAATACTTGTCTTGTGCCCACATCGGCGAGGCACATACAATCATCATGGCCGACATGGCCAAACCTTTCCAAAAATTGTTTTTCATAAACCGTATATATGCGAATGATGGATGTTTCCTTGGTGTTGTCTTTCGGTTGGTTCTTAGAAATGGTAGTTCAGCGATGCCTGCAGTCCCATGCGACTGATACCGTCGCCATCGTATCTCTCGTTTTTCTCATGGTTCAATACCACCCTCATCATCGACCAATTGAGCCCTACGGCGAGGTGTCGCGACAATTGGTATTCGGCGATGACCGACTCGTGGAGGTCGGCGCGCCATCTCGTTTCCATATTGCTGTTCACCTGTTCGCCTCCCACGGCCATCGTGACATAAAATTTCCATTGCTGCCCCATACGAGCGGCATAAACAACTTCGGGTCCGATAAAAGACATCTTGATATGGTCTGAATTATACCGGGTGTAGCTGTGAGAATATAGACAGCCCACCCCGAGGCCTCCGCGGAAGATGTATGTATATCTTGCGTCAAACTGCATGCCGGCCTTCCATCTGTGTTCAAGATGGGTGCTCATGTCATAGACGGGCGAGGTGATGAACGACGGCCCTATGCTGAGCATGAAAGTATGACCGAACGGATTGGGTGTTTCGACATTAAGGCTGTCTTGTATCTTTCCGGCAGTAAGTCCTTCACAAGCCATTGTGCTCAGTAAGAAGGCTAAAAGTGTTTTCTTGTGTCTCATGTTTATGAGTAGGTATGAAAGAATATTTATACGGTGCAAAGGTAATATAATTTTATAGAAGCGCAATCAGAATCAGGAAAAAAGTATCTTATCGTTTTTACAGCATGGTGCAGTCATTTTTTTTAGGGAGAGGCTTGTTGCTTTATTTATTGCCGACAAGACGCGTCGTGATGATCTGCGTACGATGTACCGCGGTGGGTCATCGGTGCCCGTTCTCGACTTCCCGTGCCTTGCGTGTGTTTCGTTGTTCACAAAAAAATGATGTTGAAAGAATTTGAATAACGGCTTTCATTTTTTTGTTTTTTATGCAAGCCGTGCCCTCAAGGCGTGAAAATCGTGAAAAATCGATGTTTTGCGAAAGTGCTGATTTTCAATGGTTTATTATCCGTGTCGT
>DBQL01000054.1:0-3038 GCA_002305235.1 Prevotella sp. UBA1395
AGGCTGTTACTCTTCCGGCACCGATCCCCCGGTGTTCATTGCCGTGAGCCTCCTGATTTCCTCCTGACTTCGGAGGTAAGGACCACGTTGCATCTCATTCTTGCCATAGCCATCCACGATGCGTCCGTTAGCCGTATCGGCCAAACCGAGGTCTATGGTGCGCATGAGGTCGGCCTTGAGGTCATCGTCAAAGACCGGTGTCATCACCTCGATACGGTTCAACAGGTTGCGGGGCATCCAGTCGGCCGACCCGATATAGTACTTGTTCCTGCCGCCGTTACAGAATATCAGTATGCGGCTATGTTCCAGATAGCGGTCGATAATGCCCACGGCCCTGATGTTTTCAGAGAATCCCGGCATGCCGGTAATGAGCGAGCAGTTGCCCCGAATGACAATATCGATCTTCACACCGGCATTGGATGCCTCATAGAGTTTGGCCACAATGTCGCGGTCGGTGATATGGTTGATCTTCATTTTGAGCCACGCGTCCTTGCCGCTTTGGGCGTTCTTGATCTCGATATCGAGCATGCGGAGTATGCGTCTCTTCATCGCATTGGGTGACACCAATAGTTGATTGAACCGCACTTGTTGAAAAGGGCGTTCGATAAAACAGAATACTTTTGCCACCTCCGAGACCAAAGACGGTCTCGCCGTCATCATCATGTAGTCGGTATAAACCTTTGCATTGCCTTCATGAAAGTTTCCTGTGCCGATGCATGCGATGTCGCCTTTGCGGTTTTTGATATACAATAGCTTGGAATGAACTTTGAGACCCTCTACCCCGAAGATTACGTTGACCCCCTCTTCCTGCATCCGTTTGCTCCACATGATGTTGCTCTCCTCGTCGAATCGGGCCAACAGTTCCACCACGGCAGTGACTTTCTTGCCGTTGCGAGCGGCACAGATGAGAGCCTCGATGACCTTGGAGTCCTTGGCCAAACGGTATAATGTGGTTTTGATCTCCTTCACTTCGGGCTTCAGGGCGGCCTCGCGCAGCAGTCGGATATACCCGTTAAAGCTGTGGTAGGGCACGTGGATGAAGCGGTCTTTCTCACGGATGAGGTCGAGAATGCTGTCTTCAGACATGAATTCCGGCTTCATGACCTGTTTCCATCGGGGGTATCTCAGTTCCGAATGGCCGCAGTCAGGGAAATCCATCAGGTCTTTATGGTTCTGGTATCTCTCGCTGCCGATGATGGTATCAAGCTCTTTGATATAGAGGTGCGCCTTGATTTTCTTCTGCAATGCCTGCGGCATCTCGCGGTCATAGATCACCCGTAGTGCCTCGCCATGCTTCCTGCTGTTCACCCCTAAGGCAATGCGTTCCATCATTCCATAGTCGGCATCGTTGTCGACTTCCATCTCTGCGTCTTTCGTGAACTTAAAACTATAAGCACGATAGTCGCTCTTGTGGAATCCGATAAAGATGATTGGGAGGCAGAATCTGACCACATCATCGAGGTACATGATGTTGTCGAAGCCGTCGGAGGACGGTATCTTGATGAATCGGCCATATATCTTGTCGGGCACCTTGATGATGGCATACTTGGATTTTTTCTCGCCGATCTCGGTCTTTTCAACGATGAGATAAATCCTGTTGTCTTCCAACCCGCTGAAATCTTTCAATTCATTGAGCCAAATAGGATTTGTCGATCCATTGAGCTTGTCATAGTAGAAGTCTCGCAGCCACACCTTTTGTTCGTCATTAAGCTGCGTTTCATTGCGTAGCCTGATGTTGTGCAGCTCAAGCTCCTTGAACACATGTTGAATGGCATCGGTATATTCCCGATTGAATTTCTCGGTGAGATTGCTGATGGTCTTGATGTTTTTCTTCACCGTTTGCCGCATCTTCTTGGTGAGGTCTTCGCTCTCCACGATGCGGTTGAGCGATGCCACCCTGACACGGAAAAACTCATCAAGGTTATTAGAATAAATGCCGAGGAAAGACAATCGTTCCAACAGCGGAACGCTTTCTTTCTCGGCTTCTTGCAGGATTCGATAGTTGAAATACATCCAACTCACATCCCTGTCCACATATTTGTCTTTGAGTTTGTCGGTCTTTGTCATTCGTTGGTAAGCATTCTTAGGGGCAGCGATGTAGTGAGCCCTGTGTTCTTCAGGGCTTCAGCAATGACAACAGACTGTCGTCCCTTTATTTTTTCTTATCTGTTTTTTTGTCTTTGGGGGTTGTCTTGACCTCTGCCGGTCTTCCCGTGACAATGAAATCGGTGTCACCGTCAGTAAAATGCAGTGCCTTTCTGATGGCTTTCACCCCATCCTCGGGTACAGAGATCTCATGCAATCTGTCACAGTCGGCAAAGGCTTTTCGGTTGAGTTCCTTGGGCACTTTCTCAAAATAGACCGTCTTCAGCGCGTCGCAATCGGCAAAAGCGTATGCCTCTATTTCCTCGACCGATGCCGGGATGGTTACCGTTATCAGCGCGTCGCAGTCTACCAGCGCGTCGCGTTCGATTTTCTTCAGGCCTTGTGGCAGGTGCAGTGTCTTCAGGTTTTTCTTCTTGGCAATTGCCATTTCACCAATGACCTCGACGCCATCCTTGATCGTTACCTCTGCTTCGTCACCGAGAATGTACACCAGTCTTTTGCCGTCGGCGGTGAGCACCGCCTTGTCTTCCATCTGAAAATTCTCTGAGTCGAGTTTCTGTAATGCCAGATTGAGCACCATACTCTCAAACTTGTTGCCTTTCTTGGATTGCTTGGCAATCTTTTCGAGAATGTCCTTCTTGTTTTCTTTCATACTGTAAACTTATTGTTGCATGCAAAGATAAGAAAAATCTGATGTAAACGGAAAGACATATATATTACTGTTTTGTTACGAAACGGTTACAATATGTTGATATTACGAAGTTGTAACATCTATGTCACACGATTTCAATATCAAGGTTATACTTTTGCAACACAAATCTCAAACCAGTCATTCCGGCATGCGACGCTTTCCGGGACACCAACCCAAAATATCAATGAGAAGTACTGCATTATTTTTGTTTGCCATGTTATGTTTATCTTCCCATGCACAG
>DBQL01000054.1:3045-3220 GCA_002305235.1 Prevotella sp. UBA1395
GGGCAAGGTGCGTCCCAAGGTGGGGTACAAAGCCGAGATCGATTTGTGTGACGAGGGTGTCATCAAGATGCTCGATGCCTATACGCGCCTGTCACCGTGGGACTCGTTCGACTTCACCATCGGGCAGATGCGCGTACCGTTTACCATCGACGCCCACCGCTCTCCCCATCAGCAA
>DBQL01000101.1:0-238 GCA_002305235.1 Prevotella sp. UBA1395
GCTGCTTCTCGCCGGGGTCGGGGAGCCCGATTTTCTCCAAAATCTGCTGCCGTTTGAACACCCAAGGCACATGACCGTAGCCGAAAGTGACAAGCCGGTCGGGCCGGATTTCGATGGCGCGGGCGATGCTTTCGGCAAACGACGCCGCGGTTTGCAGGGGCAATCCGTAGAGGAAATCCATGTTCACCGTTGCCCCCGTGCTATGGATCAGGTCGACAATCTGTTGCAACGGCAGTCT
>DBQL01000101.1:280-1575 GCA_002305235.1 Prevotella sp. UBA1395
CGGCGGTGAGATAAGCGGGGTGACACTCGATGGCTATTTCCGGATGGTCGATGGTGGGGAACAAGGAGAGGATGTGTTCGTTGATCTCTCGCAGCGTGTCGACGGGCAAAGCCGTGGGGCTTCCGCCCCCATAGTGGATCTGTGCGACCTGCCTTGTGCTGTCCAGATGGGCCGCCACGAGGTCTATCTCACGATGGATGGCTTCGACATAACGCGCTGCGGCATCGCCCGTTCGTGGCAAAAGGAAAGAGTTGCAACCGCAATAGTGGCATAGATGACGGCAGAACGGCGCATGGATATAGAATGAGATTTTGCGACTTCCCACATGGTTCGACTCGTCGATGGCCTCTATATAACGGTCGCTATCCATCGGCTCGAAGAAGTTGGCCGGTGGATAGCTGGTGTATCGGGGTACTGATATGTTGTATTTTTGGATGATGTCCATCAGTGATGATGATGTTTTACAGGTCAAGGATGACGTTTGCGCCGAAGGTAAGCGGCTTGCCTTTCTGCGCGTAACCGGCCGAAGACACGAAGTAATAGCTCAGATACTCGGTGCCGGTGAGGTTCTTTCCCCACAGTTCCACGGTGACGATGCCCTTCTGAAAGGCTGCTTTGGCATTGAGCAGGGCATAGAACCGCTGTGCCTGCGCATTGTCCTCGTTCCAGTAGAGCTTGCCCACGCCGGTCACGTTTGTGCTCAGCCTGATCGCGTCAAAGCCCCGTCCGGGCCTGATGGTGTATTGCGCGCCCACGTCTAAGGTGTGTCTCGGTACGAGAGGAATCATCTTCCCGGCATAGTTGGTAGTCTCGTTCTTCTTGTAATCAAGGAATCTCGCGTAGGTATAACCATAGTTTGCCGTGAGCAGGAAATTGCCGAGGGGGCGGGCCGTGACGGTCATTTCCACGCCTTTGCTGTCGGAATGTCCGGCGTTGTCGATGACATTGCCCACCGTGGGCACCGTATGGCTGATCTGTTGGTTGGTCCAATCGATGTAGAACAGTGTCAGTTCGCCGCTGAGTTTGCCGTCGCCGGTGGTGAGCTTGGTACCGATTTCGTAGTTCCAGTTGTGCTCAGGGTCATAGCTTCGCTCGTCGTCGGTGGTGAAAGTCTGGTTGAATGCCCCCGCCTTGTAGCCTCGGGAGATGTTCGCATAGACATGATTTCTCTCGTCGAAACGATATTGCAGTCCGAACTTGGGGATGAGCTGGAGGAAGTGCAGCGACGACTTGAAGTCCTTGAGATGCTTCTGTGTGCCGTCGGAAATGGCGATTTGCTCACGGCTGTAGTCCAT
>DBQL01000101.1:1621-1821 GCA_002305235.1 Prevotella sp. UBA1395
ATATAGTTGCGTGTGAAGTAGCTGGTGGCTTGGTCTTGGTGTGCCGACTGGATGAACCCGTTGGTTCCTGCCACCCATTGGAACCTGTCGTCGTTGTCTGATTTGAGCACGATTTCCTCGTTCCACGTGTTCTGCGTCACCCCATTGGTCACGAAAAAGTTGTCGGCGCTCGTGAAGTCTTGATCCAGACTTTGGTTATC
>DBQL01000101.1:1891-5871 GCA_002305235.1 Prevotella sp. UBA1395
TGATGTCCGCAGTCTGCTGTTTGTCCTTGTCGAACACGGCGTAGGGGTATCCTCCCTGATCGGTATAGTCGAGTTGGGTGTTCAGTCGCCATGTCCACCGGTCGTTGGGACGATAGTGTAGTGCGAGCTTTCCGCCTGCGGCATCGACCTTGTCGGCCTTCTTGTCGAGAAAAACATTTTTGAAATAACCGTCGTTATGCTGGTAATACCCCCCGACGTTCAGTGCGAATGCCGAAGACAGACGGGTGTAATTGGAGAATTGCGCCACCATATTATTATAGTTGCCGTAACCCACTCTCACTTTCGTTCCTTGATATTCGAATGGCGACCGGGTATGAACATTGATCACTCCGCCAATGGTGTTGCGCCCGTAGAGCGTGCCCTGCGGACCTCGGAACACCTCGATGGCCGTCACGTCGAGCATGTCGCTGTTGAACGCCGAGGTCTCAAAATGGGGCACGCCATCCACGTAAAAGCCCACCGCCGTGCCTTTCACCTTCGACATTATGCCGCGAATGGCGATGGGTGTGGTTTGCCGGGAGCCATAGTCGGCGATGAAAAGGTTGGGCATGAGGCCCGAAATGTCGGTAATGTCGGTCACTTGTCGTGCTTGGATCTGTGCCCGCCCGATGGTCGATACCGCTATGGGCGAGAGGTTGTGCCTGTTGGTTTTGTACCGGGTGATGACCACTTCATTCAGTTCGTGCTGCGGGTAGATGCTGTCAGTGTCGAGTGCCGATGCCATCTGCGGCGTGGCCACGAGTATCAGTCCCGTGAGCAACTTTACGGTTAAGGTTTCGTCTGTCATGGAATGAATGCTTTTGTATGGGTGCAAAATTAATAAAAATCACGCTCCCGCGCAATCCTTGTTTATGATGATTTGTTCCTCCGTGCCTTCCGCCCGCCACATAGCCACGCCTGCGGGCAATGCCCTGTCGGCTCCGGCTACAATCTGTAGCCTAACGGTTGAGATTTCCTTTTAAAATGAAAGCAGATCGGATATTTTAACAACAAAACGGTAAGTAAAAATAAATGTAACTTATCTTTTTGTTTGTTTAATTCGTATTTTACCGACTATTTGATTACTTTTGCACCGCAATTGCAGCATTCAGGTATAATCATTAAAAAAAAGAGGATTGCTTATGAAACTTAAAAGACGCTGGATCGTATTAATGTCGGCAATGGTAATGATTGCCGTTGCGGGGTTATTTGTCAAAGAACCGTCGTTTGAGCTCGATTATTCCAAGATCAATGGAGCCGATGTGGCGTGGCTCATTACAGCCACCATTTTCGTGCTGATGATGACTCCGGGTCTGTCATTCTTCTATGGTGGCATGGTCGGGGCAAAGAATGTGATCTCCACCATGCTGCAAAGTTTCATCGCAATGGGTGTCATCACGGTGTTGTGGGTGGTGTTTGGTTTCAGCCTTTGCTTTGGCAACGATATAGGAGGCGTGATTGGAGACCCCACCACCTTTCTGATGTTCCGGCATGTAGGTGCCGCCACTTACACCACACCCACGGGTTATCTTGTGGGCGGGGCCACTATTCCGCTGGCCCTCTACGCCCTGTTCCAAATGAAGTTTGCCATTATCACCCCCTCGCTCATCACCGGTTCGTTTGCCGAGCGTGTGCGGTTCTCGGCCTATATGTTCTTCATGATGTGGTTCTTCGTGTTCATTTATTGTCCGTTGGCCCACATGACTTGGCATCCCGAGGGACTGTTTCTCCGGTGGGGCGTCGTCGACTTTGCCGGTGGAATCGTGGTGCATGCCTCCTCGGGTGTGGCCGCATTGGCCGGCGCACTCTTCCTCGGCCGTCGCGTTTCGGCCACCAAAAATGCCGAGCCGGCCAACATTCCGTTCGTGCTTCTTGGTGCCGCCATGCTGTGGCTGGGCTGGTTCGGGTTCAATGCCGGCAGTTCGTTGCATGCCGACGGCATGGCGGTGAAGGCCTTTCTCAATACCACTACGGCATCGGCCACGGCCATGATGACATGGATTTTCTTCGACTGTCTGCGTGGCAGGAAGCCTTCGGCAATGGGCGCGGCCATCGGATGCGTGGTGGGACTGGTGGCCTGTACGCCCTCGGCAGGCTATGTGACCGTGGGACAGACCATCTTTATCTCGTTTGTCATCACCATCATTTGCAATATTACGGTGTATTGGCGCAGCAAGACGCGGCTTGACGACGCGCTTGACGTGTTTCCCACACACGGTACGGGTGGTATCTTCGGTACGGTCATGACCGGCATTTTCATTCAGGAAGGACTCATCTCGGGCACGTGGCAGGGTGTAGAGGTATTTCTCTACCACCTCTTGGCCGTGGCCATCGTCATTGTCTATACTTTTGTCATGAGCTACCTCGGCTACTGGCTCATCGACCGGATGCTGCCCATGCGGGTGTCGCTGGCCAGCGAGCGTGTGGGTCTCGACTTCAGCCAGCACGATGAGCACTACGGATTGGCACACATCGGCGAGCGCGAACTGGCCGAGTATGAGGAGCATATCCGTGAGAAGTATGCCTCCGAGAAATAAACATTCGATTTCTTACATATTCTCTATGGGACTGTTGCGCTATGCGGGCAGTCCCGTTTTTGGTTTCCGAGACATCGTCGCGATTGGGATCTTGTTTTCGGAGACATGGTTGGGGAGAGTGTAGTCACGGGTTGAAGGCCTGCCGGTTGCCACCTGCCGGCAAGCCGATAAGGCATGATAAAAAATCGGACAAAAGCTTCGCTCATTTTCGATTATTTTTCATCGCCAATTCCTTGGCGCACTTTAACGGCCAAAACGACCGTGTTTTGCAATCTGTTTATAATCAGAATATTGTGGTCGGTTCTGTTTGGCGGCACTCGTTTTCTCGCCGATTTTGCTTGCGAAGGCTATCTCGTCATCGCGTGATTATTATCTTTTCGCCTCGCGATTGCTATCTTTTCTCCTTGCGACAGGGGCTCTTTCGTACGTCGAAATGGCGTTTTCGGTTGGAAAATCAGGACGAGACCCGTGGGAAAACAGATGATAGCGGTGCGGGCGGCGTATCTTTTCCGTCTCGTTTGCAGATTTTTCAATCGCCTGTTTTTGTGATTTTATCTTGACATGTAAGACGGTTGGTAATCTTTTTTTCGTCTTCGACGAGCGGTGTCGGATAGGGGTTTCGAAGGCGGCCGGACGCTCACGGCCATCCCATAGACCTTGGAGTCGGGTGGCAAGAGAGGGTTAATATAGGTTAATGAAGAGACGCCCGCCACGCGATTTGAAAATATAAGGCGGCATCTGCCGTTAGTATCATGTCACAACCCGTTGGGCGGTGCCGTGCGATGAGGCGTGGCAGACAGGCCGACGGACAAACCAACAGACCTCACATGAACACGATGATACGCGCGGGCAGGATGCTCGCACTGCTGTTTTTGGCCACGATGATGCATGCCCAAAGCCATGTGCCGGGCAAGCCCGCATGGCGGGCGGGCGAGGCGGTGAGCGCCACGGCACTGAAAGGCCAGCCGCTCGACCGGTGGTTCACGCAGGAACCCATTGGTGACGATGTGATGGCCCGCATGCGCGGCAAGTCGTACCCGGCGGGCTGCAGCGTGCCGAGGGCCGATCTGCGCTATGTCCGAGTGCTCCACCGCGACATCGACGGTACGACGAGGATGGGTGAGCTGGTGTGCAACAAGGCCATCGCCGGCGACCTGCTCGACATCTTCCGCACGCTCTACGAGCAGCGATACCCCATCCACAGCATCAGGCTCATCGACGATTTCGATGCCGACGACGAGCGGTCCATGCGTGCCAACAACTCCTCATGTTTCTGTTTCAGGCAGGTGAAAGGGTCGCGAAAGCTCTCGGCCCATGCCCGTGGCATGGCGGTAGACATCAACGCACTATACAATCCGTACTATCGACGGCTGAAAAACGGGCGCGAGGTGGTGCAGCCGGCCAATGCCCGCGAGTATTGTCGGCGCGACGCCCGTTTTCCCT
>DBQL01000101.1:5978-6977 GCA_002305235.1 Prevotella sp. UBA1395
CTTTGGCCCGTGCCACAGACAACGCATTGCGCCCGACGGAGACCGTCGGGCGCAATGGTTTAATGGAGCGTGAGGCGGGGTTGTGCTATGCGCGTGTCAGCCATACGGCCAGTGCCACCTGCAACAGCAGGATGAGGGGAACGCCATAGCGGAATTTCAGGTGTCGGCTTTTGTGCCTCACGACGAAGATGGCGACCATCGCCCCCACCGAACCGCCTATGGCTGCCAAGGCGAGGAGCGTGAGCTCGGAGACGCGCCACGCATGACGCTTGGCCTTGATCTTGTCGATGACATAGACCGCGAGCGTGAGCACGTTGACAGACAGCAGGTATACCCCGAGGAGTTGCGACATCATTTCTTGGGGTATCCTATGGGATGATTGAGCACGATGATATGGTCTTGCCCCAAGTGGAGTGCCTTGCTGATGGCCTCACGGTTCATGATGTGGCGGGGAACGGTGCCGAGTCCGAGGGCCGCGGCGGCAAGATTGATGTTCTGGCTCACGTAGGCGGCATCCTCACGAGAGAAAGCTTTGCCGTTCTCGCTGCTTGCACCACCAAACTTTGAGGCATCGCTCACGATGATAAGGAATATCGGTGCGCCGGCCACGCCAACCTGTCGGGCCGCCACTTCCTTGCGAATGTCTTGGTCGGTAACGCGCAGGAGTGAGTGGTCTTGTGGCCGATAGAGAGACACGCCCTGCTTGGAAGCCACATACACCGAGATGTCTTGGGCGTTCACGGCGGTAGGGGCGGTCATTCGTCCGTCGCCGCGATTCACGCCTGTGGCGGCCCAGAGAAGTCGGCTCAGCGTGTCGTCGCTGATGTCTTGGGCGGTGAACTCGCGTACCGAATGACGGTTTTGCAGGGCGTCAAACAGTGTCATGGAGACGGTTTTGTCGGGTTCGGGCAGTCGGACGGCATCTTGGGCCGTGGCACTCAGACTCATGATCATCGTGAGTGCAAGGGGCATTATTTTCTTCATAAGGAATTATTTGGG
>DBQL01000101.1:7051-8595 GCA_002305235.1 Prevotella sp. UBA1395
GTCTGCGACGCTTTTTTCAGGTCGAGCATGCGTGCGAGGATGGTCTTTTGCTGCGCTTCGACGAGCTTCAACTGCTCTCCGAGACGCTCAAGGCTGTCGAGAAACCGCTGGGTGCGGTCAATGTGATCTTCTGTCATTGGTCAACGGATAAGGGTTTGAATGACGGTTTCCACCTCGCTGATGTCTTGGGTGGGCTCAAAGCGGGCCACAACGCGCCCCTTTCGGTCAACGACAAACTTGGTAAAGTTCCATTTGATGTCAGACGATTGGGCGTAGTCGGCATCGCGATTCTTGAGCATGCGGTCCATGCCTTGGGCCTTCTGCCCATTGCCAAAGCCTTTGAAGCCCTGCTGTTTCTTCAGGAACGTGAACAGCGGTGAGGCGTTGGGGCCGTTCACTTCGATCTTGTCGAACTGCCGAAAACTGATGTTATACGTTGTCGTACAAAACTGGTGGATCTCCTCATTGGTACCCGGTGCCTGACCGCCAAACTGGTTGCAGGGGAAGTCGAGAATCTCAAGGCCACGGTCGCGATACTTCTCGTAGAGGGCTTGAAGTGCCGCATATTGTGGGGTGAAGCCGCATTGCGTGGCCGAATTGATGATGAGCAGCACCTTTCCCTTATACGATTTGAGTGCCACCTCTTGTCCGTCGGCATCAAGTACCCTATGCTTGTAGATGGATTTTTGGGCTGATATACCCACCGCCATGAGGCAGAGGGCTATCGTCAGGATAATATTCTTCATGCGAATGTGAGATAAATGTTGTGATTATTGCAAAGTTAGGAATTAATTTGATAATTTCGCACGCAAACGATGAAATAATATTTGCAAGATGGAATATTGGGTCAGGGCCTACAATCACAAGCAGTTCAGAGTGGCAGACTTCATTCGTGACCACGGGTTTATAGACTGGGAGATGACCCATCGCTATGCGGTGGGCGACATTGTGTTTCTCTATCTCACCGCCCCGGATAGCCGATTGACCTTCATGATGGAGGTCGAGCAGGTGGAAATGGACTGGCAAGAGACCGAGGAAGACAGCTCATACTACCTGTCACAAGACTATTATGACCGGTGGAAACGGCAGCGGGAGCAACGCCGATACGTGAGGTTCGTGTTTGTGAAAGAACTTCGGTCGGGTGGGTTGGGGTTGTCAGACCTGCGCGAGCATGGGCTGTCGGGGGCACCACGGTCGCCAAGACGACTGAATATCGAGACCGTATCGTATATCCTCAACCATATAGCCTCGGTTTCAGAGTCTGCTTACCGTGTGCCCTGAGCAGCCTTTCCGCGTACCCTGAACCTCGTTTCCATTTACCCGAAGTTTTCTTTTCACATGGTCTGAGCAACCTTTCCGCGTGCCCTGAACCTCGTTTTCATTTACCCGAAACTTTCTTTTCGCATGGTCTGAGCTGCCTGTCAAGCATGCCGTACACTCATCATCTCGGGGTGGACAGTGCTTTGGGCCACAAGCAAATTCCCCGTTACGCACGATGATGCATAACGGGGATTTGTGGTTTGGAAACGTATCGGCCGAGGCAT
>DBQL01000101.1:8612-10635 GCA_002305235.1 Prevotella sp. UBA1395
TCACGCGTCTGCTTGTCGATGGCCTTGATTTTCTGGCGCACAAGTTCGGCGTCGTCTTTGAGTTTCTGCACCTTGCGGTTCATCTCGTCTACCAGACTGTTGCCTTTTTTGCTCGAGATGTTGAGGAAACCGAGATTGTTCTCGAATGTCGTGATCTCCTGTTTCAGCTGCTCATATCGATGCATCAGGCGCGCACGCTCATTGTCCACGGCATCTTCGCCACGCTTGGCCACATTCTTCAGGTTGTTCTTGAAGTTGTCCAAGCGTCGCTTGGCCACTGAAACATGCAGCTCGGAATATATCTTATCCAGCACGTCGTGATACTCCTTGTAGACCTTATCCTTGTCCTTGAAGGGCACATGACCTATCTTATTGTACTCGTCGACCAGCTGCTGCACCTTGTTTTGCGCATCTTCGACGGCATTGGCGGCTATCTCTTTGAGGGTGGCGATGATCTCACGCTTCTTGCTCAAGTTGTCATGTTGCTCGTTGCGGGCACCGGCATGCGCGGCGTTTCGGGCCTCAAAGAACTTGTTGCAGGCCCCGAGGAACTCGCCCCAAAGCTGGTCACCCAACTTCTTGGGCACCGTACCCACGGCCTTCCACTCTTTTTGCAGGGCAATGAGCTTATCTCCTGTCGACTTCCAATCGGTCGACTCGCTCAGCTCTTTGGCCTTTTCCACGAGAGCTTTCTTCTTTTCCGCGTTCACGGCAAACTGCTCTTTCATGGTCTTGAAGAACTCTGCCTTGCGACCAAAGAAGTCGTCACAGATGGCGCGGAAGCGCTCAAATATCTTCACGTTCATCTTTTGGGGCGCAAACCCAATGGTCTTCCACTCCTGTTGGATGGCGATAATCTCCTTGGTGTGCTTCTCCCAGTCGCCGGCACCCTTGTTCTCTTGCTGTGCGACAGCCTCGGCTTTCTCGCAGAGTGCGGTCTTCTTGGCAAGGTTATCCTCCTCTTTTGCCCTGAGTGCCTCGAAGTGTTGCTGGTGCTTTTTGTTGATAACGGTGCTGGCAGCCTTGAATCGTGACCATATCTCCTCACGCAGATCCTTGGCCACCGGACCTATCTCGCGATACTGGGCATGCAGTTCCTGCAGTTGGTGGAAGGCGCTGATGACATCGGCTTCGGCATCCAGCTTCTCGGCTTCCTCGCAGAGACGGGTCTTCATCTCAAGGTTTTTCTTGAAGTCATACTCCCTTGCCTCGCGGTTAAGGTTGAGCAAATCGTAGAACTGCTCAACGTAAAGCTGGTAGGTTCGCCACACCTCGTTGGCCTTATCGGCGGGTACTGCCTTGATCTCCTTGAACTNNCCCTTGATTTTCTCGATAATCTCCAACTTGCGCTTGAGATTATTCTCTTTCTCAGCCTCCTGCTCTTGGAAAACCTTGGCACGTTTTTCCTTGATGACCTGCATTTCGCGCTTGAATTGCTCTTCGGCCTCATCGGGCATCACTTGGTATTTCTCGGGATCGCCACCGGCTTCGAGGTATTCTTTCTGCCGTTGCTCACGCTCGGCGACATGGAATCGGTAGAATACGGCTTTCAAGAGGTCTACTTCCTCCTTGTCGGGATTGTCTGCCGATGCCGAGATTTCCTTGATGCGGGCCAGCACCTCCTGCTTGGAGGCGTAGGTTTTCCGCTCGTCTTCGTTCTTGTCGGCTTCCCTGTCTTCGACCGATAGCGTTGCCGTCGCGGCGGCTTCCTCTTCTGCAGGGGCAGCCTCCTCGACCTTGGCGGATACTTCTTCGGCCGCATCGGCCATCCCGGAAGATTCGTTTGGGGTGTTCTCTACTTCAGCAACCGGCTCGGCCACGTGCTGTTCGTCTTCGGGGTTTCCCTGTTGCAGGGCTTTCTCTTGAGAGTCCATCATGTCACTATTTTTAGTTTATGATTCGGATTACCTTTCGGCCATCGCTCCCGGTCCTTGTTTGCAGAAGGTCGCAATGGGCTACTATCATGGTTATTACGAAGTGCAAACTTATATAAAAAAAACGTAAAATCCTAAGTTTCCTTCAA
>DBQL01000075.1:0-122 GCA_002305235.1 Prevotella sp. UBA1395
AGACACGTTGATGACGCTGGGCAAGGGCCATGACATGGGGATGGGGATGCTGCGAAACGATTTGTCGCAGGCTGCCGACAACAGCCGGCACATCGTCTTCAAGGATTTGAAATCGCTGTCAG
>DBQL01000075.1:180-446 GCA_002305235.1 Prevotella sp. UBA1395
ACACTGACAGAGAACCGGAATCCCACATTCTTGGGCTTGAGGCAATGCAGTGAGAAGATGGAGTTGGAAACGGTTATCGACTTGAAATCAATCTCGGCAGATGACAAAAAGAACTTCAGGGCCGGTCTTTCCATCTATCAGATACACGACGGCAGAATGGATTTGCTCACAGACGGGCATACGGTCAGCGTGATATGCAGGTTGAAATCGCTAGAGGCTGCGGCCAATCATGGCGGTGCGTCCGGTAAGATTCCGGCGGGAGCGCG
>DBQL01000075.1:477-9297 GCA_002305235.1 Prevotella sp. UBA1395
GAGATAGGCGCGCAAAATTGTATGCTGTTGAGTACAGAGGTGGTCGGCGGGTTTACCGGCGTCACGATGGGAATGGTCGCAGAAGGTGACGGGTGGGCAGATTACGAGTCGTTCCGTTATGTAGAATTTTGACAAGCAACGTGTTGAAATGTTCCGGTTCCCGGCACCTAAAAGTGTCGGGAACCGGCTTTTTTATTGGTTTGTTAACAAATTGTACCTGTATTGTAGACATCTGATAACCTATGTGAATAAAAGTTTATTTAATTTTGCGATGGTTATCGTTTACAACGCAACCTGACCTATTTTATACTTTACATTCAAAACTATCTATCAAAAAAATTATCAATAAACCAAAAAACGTAGTAACTATGGGAAAAACATTTCTAAAAGATTGCAAATCGCTGGCGTTTTGCAAGATTGCCCTCATAGCTTTTTTGCTATTCCCGGCAATGAATGTTCTTCAGGCTGGTACGATGAATGCCAAAACCGTTACCGGTACGGTTGTGTCGTCGACAGACAACGAACCGTTGATCGGAGTTAGCGTGCAGGTGTTGGGTTCGCAGCGAGGCGCAGTCACAGACATGGATGGGCGTTATTCCATCGAGGCCAATGAAAACCAGACTCTGGTGTTCTCTTATGTAGGATTTGTCACGCAACGTGTCAAGGTGGGTGCCCAAAGTGTCATTAATGTCACTTTGGCCGAAGACCGTCAAAGCCTTGATGACGTGGTGGTGATAGGATATGGTGTTCAGAAGAAGAAATTGGTCACCGGCGCAACCACGCAGATGAAGGGTGACGATATTGCCCGGTTGAACACCACCAGCCCTCTTCAGGCCATGCAGGGACAGACTCCCGGCGTGAGCATTCAGTCGGAATCCGGCCAGCCCGGCTCGGGAATGAAGGTGGTGATACGTGGTTTGGGAACAATCGGAAACTCCGGACCGTTATACCTTATTGATGGTGTGGGGGGTGACATTTCTACCTTGAATCCCGCCGATATCGAAAGCATCGACGTGCTCAAAGATGCTGCCTCGGCGGCCATCTATGGTGCGCAGGCCGCCAACGGTGTTGTGCTTGTGACCACAAAGCATGGCCGTGAGGGCAGACCTCAGGTCTCTTTCGATGGATATATGGGCTGGCAGTCGGTGGCACGTAAGGCGCAGATGCTCAATGCCAATGAGTATATGACGATCATGAATGAGCAAAGCGTGAACAGTCGCAATGGCCAGATAGACTGGAGCAAGTATGCTACGATCACCGATGCCAACGGCAACTTCTACGATACCGACTGGATGGACACCATGTTCAAGGACAATGCCAAGACGCAAAGCTACAATTTCGGAGTGAGTGGTGGTGGCAAAGCTGCCACATACGCCCTCAGTCTGGGGTATATCGACCAAGAAGGTGTTGTAGGTGGCAAGGATGTGAGCAACTATCGTCGTTACAATGTGCGTTTGAACAGTGACCAAAAGATCACCGAATTCTTGAAGATTGGCGAGATGATCGGCATGGTCTATAAGAAAACACATGGTATTCTTGTGGGCAACCAGTACAACAACTCCTTACGCGGAGCCTTTGCGGCCATACCACTCATTCCGGTTTTGGGCGACAACTCATACGATGTGCCCTATTATGACACCTCCAACAACGACTATTGGAAAGAGCAGGGCAACCCATACGGCGGTATGATGCTCAAGAACCAGAATGAAAACCGTAACGTAAACTTCACGGGAAACATCTATGCAGAGCTTGAACCCTTTAAGAATCTCAAGTTCCGCACACAGTTGGGAACCGTTTATTCCACAAGTGAATACCGTAGTTTCTCACCCATGTACAAGTTGTCTCCCTATGATTTCAACGAGACCAAGACCACGGCGAGCCAGTCTATGGGCCACGGATTCTCTATGACATGGACCAATACGTTGAGTTACAATTGGAACTGGAACGATCACGCGTTGAGTGCGCTGGTGGGTATGGAGAGCTATCGCTATGAGGGCACATCTCTTTATGCTGCCAACGGCTATCTGAAAGATGGCTATGACACATGGAAGTTTGCCTATCTGTCTAACACGACGGGCAGCAGCACGGACGATGGAATGTCTATCAGTGGCGCGCCCCATAACGACGCGCGAACGGTTTCCTATTTCGGCCGATTGGGATGGAACTGGAAAGAGACCTATATGGTCAATGCCACCTTGCGCGCAGACGGCAGCTCCAAGTTTGCCAAAGGGCATCGTTATGGCTATTTCCCCTCTGTCAGTGCCGGTTGGACCGTTACCAATGAATCGTTCATGAAAGGTGCTTCCTCATGGCTCGACTTCCTGAAACTGCGTGCAAGTTGGGGTCAGGTGGGTAATCAGAATATCTCCGACTTCCAATATTTGGGTCCCGTGACCTCTTCCAACACCCATTATAACTTCGGAACAAGCCTTGGCGGAAGCGCGCAAAGCGGCAACTGGGGTGCTTATCCTAGTCGTCTTTCTAATCCGGAGCTGACTTGGGAGACCTCTGAGCAGACTAATCTCGGACTCGATGCACGCCTTATAAACAACCACTTGGGCATCAATGTAGACTGGTATTGGAAGACTACCAAGGACTGGCTGGTTGTCAGACCGGTGCTCGATACGGCCGGAACCAATCCTCCTTATACCAATGGAGGCGACGTGAAAAACTATGGTTTGGAACTGAATCTCACTTGGAACGACAATATCGGAAAGGACTTCCGCTATCAACTGGGGGCTAATATGGCCTACAACCACAACGAGGTGGGCAACATTCCAACGGCTGATGGCATCATTCATGGACAGACAAACATGCTCTATGACAACAGCGACGAGTTTTATCGCGCCGAGAACGGCCACCCCATTGGCTATTTCTGGGGCTATAAGACTGCCGGAATATTCCAAAACAAGCAGGAGATCAGCGATTGGATAGCAGCCGGAAACGGGGTGTTGCAAGGTTCAAGCGTGATGCCGGGTGACGTGAAATACTATGATATCGACCAAGATGGCTCCATCGACGAGAATGACAAGGTGGATCTTGGAAATGGAATTCCCGACGTGACATTTGGTTTCAATGTGGCATTGTTTTATAAGAATTTTGATTTCTCGGTAACGGCCAATGGCGCCGCCGGGCATCAGATCGTGCAGAGCTATCGCAACCATGCCAACACCAAGGCCAACTACACCTCTGCCATTTTGGACCGTTGGACCGGCGAGGGCACGTCCAATCGCATGCCGAGAGTGACCGAAACCAATGTCAACTGGCAGTTCTCCGACCTCTATATCCATGACGGAGACTACCTGAGAATATCCAATATCACCTTGGGTTACGATTTCTCCAAGTTGCTTCATCTGAGTTTCGTGTCACAGGCCCGTCTCTATTTCCAAGTTCAGAATGCCTTTACGTTCACCAAATATGATGGCATGGATCCCGAAATCGGATATGGTACAGACTCATGGGTGTCGGGAGTGGATGTTGGTTACTATCCTCGTCCCCGCACTTTCCTTGTGGGTGTCAACTTGAAGTTCTAAGAATATCAACTATCTAAGTACTATACAGATTATGGAAAAGAATAAATTATATATACTGTTTGCCGGGATGTTGATGGTGAGCGGTGGCCTTATGTCCTCTTGCTCGGATAGCTTCCTTGATGTAAACAGCAAGACAGAGTCCAATACGGAGACGTTCTATAAGACAGAGAGCGATGCTTGGCGTGCCCTTATCGGTTGCTATGCCGGATGGCGCGAAACCACTTCGTCGGGTACCATCCCCATCGTGATGTCGTCAATCATGCAGTCTGACGAGTGTCTTGCGGGTGCGGGTGTCAATGACGCGTATAATTTCGATGTCGTAGACCAGTTTGATCAGAGCAAGGCACCATCTTATACCAACCTTTGGCAATCAGACTGGAAGACCTATTACGCGGCCATCTATCGCTGCAATGAGCTGATCACGCGTCAGGATCAGATTGCTTGGAAAGACTCTACATTGCGCAATCAGTATATCGGCGAGGCCCGTGCGTTGCGTGCGCTGTGTTATTTCGACATGGTTCGGATGTTCGAAAACATTCCCCTGCTCACCACCCCGAGTGCCGAGAATGTACCTCAGGCCCAGCCCGATGAGGTCTATGACCTGATTTTCTCCGACCTGAAATTTGCCGCAGAGCATATTCCCGCCACGGCCTATCCCAAGTCTAACGCGGCAAGCAACGATGGTCACATCAGCTCGTATGGAGCCAAAGGCATCATGGCGCGCGCCTATCTCTATTATACCGGTCGTTTTGGCAAAGAACCGGCGGGCTGCACCAAGGCCGAGGCTTTGGCCGCTTGCGAGGACATCATCTCGAGCAACGAGTTCGAGCTGATACCCCAGTTCAAGAATCTTTGGCCCGCCTCGTCGAGCAATGCGCTTGATGCCGCGGCCAATGGCACATACGAAGAGTGGTTGGCCAATACCACATACGCCGGTCCCGGGAACAAGGAGTTCATCATTTCAATGAAATGTAACTATACGCAAGACTATAATGGCAATAACGATGGCAACCGCTGGATGATCAATCTTGGCATTCGTGGCATCCAGTCGATAGACTGCTCGCCCTACGGATATGGCTGGGGCATCTGCACAGTGAATCCCGCTTTGGTAGCCGCATACGGCGATGGCGACCATCGCAAGGCCGCGACCATCATTGATATTGCCGGTGAGGGTATCGACCAAAAGGCCGATTTCACCAAGAACTGCATCAACGACCAGCGCGAGTACACCGGTTATTATATCAAGAAGTACACTCCTATGGCCACTACCGACTGCACGCCGTTGGCCATTTTATGGGGAGCGCCGGGCGATGCCATGACGAGTCAGTGGCAGGATGTGGTCATCTTGCGCTATTCCGATGTGCTGCTCATGGCAGCCGAGCTTGGCAGTGGTAATGCGCAAAAGTATTTCAATATGGTGCGTCAGCGCGCTTACACCGCAGAAGATGGAAAATTGGACAAGAAGTACACCGAGGTATCGGCCACGAAGGACAATATCCTGAAAGAGCGTCGTTTGGAGTTTGCCTTCGAGGGAATCAGGTATTATGACCTGCTTCGTCAGGGCATCGATGTGGCAGCCAATACCATTGCCGGCACCATTCAGGTGTCCAACGGCGGTCAGCCGGCTACGGTGACCACCATGGCAGCCAACATCAAGAAGAAGAATGGGCTTTGCCAGATTCCCAATAATCAGATTACCCTCTCGAATAATGTGCTGAAACAGAACGCCGGATGGTAACCGATGGTCGAACAAATAAAATCAGAAGTATTATGAAAATCAAGAAATTAATATATAGCTTGGCCTCGGCACTGATGGTGCTGGGCTTGGCTGCTTGTTCGCCGGACAGTTATGATTTGGGCGACAAGGATGTAACGTCTGCCGATTTGACAGAGGGTACAGCGTTTCAGATAACCCACGACAGCAGCAATCCAAACATTGTGTACCTCAAGAGTCTCATGTCTGACCGTTATCAGGTGTGCTGGGAGAATCCTCAAGGTCGTTCCTTGGACAAGGATGTAGAACTTCATATACCTTTCCCCGGTACGTACGAGGTGCGTTTCGGTGTGAATACCCGTGGCGGTGTGGTTTACGGCGAGCCGGCCCATTTCACCATCGACAACTTCTATGCCGGTTTTGTAGACAACGACCTGTATACCTTGCTCACCGGCGGAGTAGGCAAGTCCAAGACATGGATCCCCGATAATGGCATCTATGGCCTTGCCTCGGGCGACCTGTCATACGCCGACCCCTCCACAGTGGCCTCTCTGAACAACTTCACGCCCAACTGGGAGCCTTCGGGCAACTATCAGGATGCAACCGGAAACTTTGCCAAAAGCTCCATGACCTTCGACCTGATCAATGGCGCGCATATCACCACCACCACTTTTGCGCCCGACGGAAGCTCCACGACCGCAAAGGGAACATACCTGCTCGACATTGACAACGCACAGGTCAACCTCAGCGATTGTCAGCTTCTTCATTCTCCCAACTATGACAAGGCGCAAGACGATGCCGGATGGAAGAACAATATCCGCATCATCACCCTGACCGAGAACCGGCTCCGGCTCTGCATTCTTCGCAACAAGCAGACCTCCGGGGAGGGCGAATGGTGGCTGTGCTTCAACTTTGTGTCCAAAGATTTTGCCGACAGCTATGAGGCTCCCGAGGTGGAGGTGTTCCCCACGTTGGCCGACAATTGGAAGAGCTTCGTGATGCCCAACAATGACCGGATCATCACCTATAAGCTTACCGGCTTCGACTGGTATAATCCCGACGGCACGGCCAAGGGCGTGACGGCTGTGACCCCCAACAACAATCTTGAGGATATGACCATCAGGCTGAACAGCAGCAACAACACCTACGAGCTCACAGACTTTGATTCCAAGACCCACAGTGGTACGTTCTCGGTGACCGATGATGGTATCTACACGTTCTCGCCCGCACTGACCGAGCTGAATCTCTCGGCCGACGGCCGTGCCGTGTTCAAGGGCAATGGCGACGGAACGATGCGTATCCTCGGTTTTGATGAGGCCAATAACTGCGACCCGCAAACCGGTGCCTTGAGCAATATCGTGTGGGGCAGCAAGGAGTTTGACGACCAAGGCCGGTTCTATCAGTATATGGGCTACAAGTTTGAAGTGGTCAGAGCCGGTGCCGTGAAGACTTTCTCGGCCAAGTTGCACTTCTTCGACGTGAACTGGACGACACAAGAGAGCGAGCCGGTATTTATCACCGACGGCGTGGATGCCGACTATACGTTCACCCTCACACAGCCCAACTCGCAGCCTTACGGCATCTACCTCGACGTGGTGAAGATTCTCGAGACTCATCCCAACTGTGATATTGTCATCAAGGACATCAAGGTAGACGGCAACTCCATTGCCTTCGACGATGCCATCATCGACCGTGGTCTCGGCGACGACGGACCCAACGCGGCCCGCCGTTACATCCTCAATCCGTGGGGAGCCACCAAGGATGATGGTCCCAAGTTTGCCTTCACCTCTACGATTGCCGTTACCGTCAGCGTGAAGATGGACAATGGCACGCCGTTCATCACGGCCTCAGCCAAGTCGGCAAACGCCAAGAGAGCACGCAGATAGAAAGCCCGTTTCTTGCCCGACACCGTCTGTCGGGCAATAAGCCAACATTCAATAAACAGTAAATCATTATGAAACTAACATATTTCTCAGGCATCATGTTGGTGGCCGCAGGTATGACTTTCACCGCCTGCTCCGACGATGATGATAACTATTCGGCATCCACGACCCCAATCGTGACCTCGGTTGTCACCGGCGATGCCATCGTGACCGCGGTAAGCGCAAACATTACCAATGGTATAGTGCAAGACCTTAGCCATGCCAATCCCGCCTCCTACGAGGTCGGCGTGGTCTTCAGCACACAGTCAGACCCCACCAAGAGTGGCACCCGTGTGCCGGGATCTTACAGCAACGACACCGTGAGCACCACGCTCTCGGGCCTTCATACCGGCACCACCTATTATTATGCCACCTACGTCGCCCTGCAAAACACCGTGTACAAATATGGTGAGGTCAAGCAGTTCACAGCTACCAATGCCACCGCTACCAATGGCGACGCCACGGCGGTGAGCTATACCAAGGCCAACCTCTCGGCCACCTTTGCCGGCCTCGACGACTTGGGCACTGTCGAGAAAGGATTCAAGGTGGGCCTTGTCGATGACGCGACGAAACTCATGGACGGTCCCAGCCGCGACCTTGGAACGGTCGGCAACCTGCTACCCGGCACCACTTATTACTATATGCCCTACGTAAAGGTGGGCGATGGCTATGTGCTGGGACAGGTGAAAAGTTTCACCACCGCTACCCAGACGATGGAGTATGTCGACCTCGGGCTTAGCGTTCTTTGGGCCAAATACAATCTTGGGGCCGAGGAAGAGCAGGGTGTGGGCACACTCTTCGGTTATGGCGACCGCACGGGCGAGAACTACTCCAAGGATCTCAGCGACTATTCGGCCCAAGACATCAGCAACACCGAGTTTGATATTACCAACGGCGTGGCCATCGATGGCGAGTCGCCCATGCTCAGTGCCATGCCCACTCTGGCGCAGGTCAAGGAACTGATCGGCAAGACAACGAAGCACATCGAGACCGTGGGTGGCGTGCAGGGCATCCGTTTCACGGCCGCAAACGGCAACTCCATCTTCCTGCCTTACACCGGATACCGCAACGGAACCGAGACCGTCAACGACGGCAAGGGATTCTATTGGACCGGTAGCATCAGTCCGGTGAACAGCGACTATGCCANNTTTGATGGCAATGGCGTGGTGAAGAACGGCAATTCGCTGCGCAACTATGGCATTGCCCTTCGCACCGTGAGGCCTTATGCCGAGCTGAAGCCCGGCGCCACAGGAGCATTGACCGTGGGCGACTTGGAGGGCAACGGTCGTCTGCGCATCGAGATTTACAACGAGTATGGCAGCACCAAGGGCAATTCGGTGATTGATCCGGGATCGGTGAAATTCAGCAAGAACATGGTGGTAACGTTCAAGATCTCGGGCCTGAACGACAACTACAAGCCCGACGCCGCCAAGAGTAACATTGCCGGATTGGAGTATGCCGACACCTCATGGGACCCCAGCCACTGGTCCGGATTGAATGGCGATAAGTATGATGCCCATGTGACCGGCGACGGCACTTACACCGTATGGATGGAGACCGGCGGTGTGCAGGCCGATGGCGCGGTGGTGTTCTGCGTGGACATCAAAGACTTGTCAGCCGACCTTGTCGACCCATCGAAGGTGTCTGTGGA
>DBQL01000138.1:0-281 GCA_002305235.1 Prevotella sp. UBA1395
TCCACATAGCCTTGCGAGGCTTCTGCCGACGATGCCTTGCAGACGGTTACGTCTTCGGCGGCTGCCGTGCCACCCACGGTGTACTTGTGATAACCGGGATAGGAGGTCACGATGACCGAGTCTTTGGCCGACTTGACGGGCACCCGGATGATGGTTCCGGCATTGAACTGCGCGTCGCTGCCACGCGACTGCAACTTGCCCTGAGTGGCATCGACCTCGAGAACGATACCGTCTACATTAGAAAGTACGGTGCCCGTGGTGCCCTGAATGGCCACGGCTCC
>DBQL01000138.1:431-4280 GCA_002305235.1 Prevotella sp. UBA1395
TGCAGATTGTATGCGGGAGCAGTGGGGTGAAGGGTCACGGTCGTGGGGCGGGCTATGCCATTGGTGGTGCTCAGAATGCCCGAGACGACAATGTCGGCAAAGCCATACTGCTTGGTGTTACCCAGATTATAGATGTTGATCGCCACGGTGTGTGTACCTTCGGCAGCCGAAATACCGGTGACGGCTTGGTCGTAGGCGGTAAAATAGGGTGCGACACTGTTGCGGTTGGGTCGCAAGGCCGTGGTGAGCTTGCTCGAGGTTTGGGCGGTGGAATAGGTCACGTCGATGTTTCCGCCGTCGGTTCCGATGCGTGAGGTGGTGAACGCCACCTTCGAGGGTTGGAAGACATATCCGTCTTTGAGCGTGAACGAGAAGGTGAGGGCGTTGTCATCGCCGGCGGCCGACTGCTGCACCGTGGGCTGGATGAGCGTTTCGGTCACGGTGTCGACCGTTTTTGTACCGGCGAATGATAGGTTTGCGCCAAGGCTTGTGGTCGATGTCGACATGGCATCGGCCACGGAAGCCGAGTAGGTCGCGCTCTCGTTGCCGCCGGAAACGAATGTCCACGTCACCTCGCCCGACACCCCCTCGATGGGATTCACCTCGGTGGTGTCGGTCTGGGTGGTGTCGGGGGTCACCCGTTCCACGATGCAACCGGAGTAATAGTCAAGTCCTTCGGCCTTGTTCACGGTGGGATAGTACTCGCTCACGGCGGTCTGCGCGTCGGCATTGCCACCCTTCATAATGTCTTCGACCAGCGCGTTGGCATAGACCTCGATATTGGTGTAGTAGCCTTTGGGGTCGAGGCTGTAGGTCGTGGCATCGGCGGCGTTGTCGGGATCCAGTGAGTTGGCCCGCTCCCAGAGGTCGGGCATGCCGTCGTTGTCGGTGTCGAAGTCGGCCGCCCGTGAGCCTGTGGGGAAGTTTTTCTCCGTATAGCCGTCAACGTCGGAGACGAGGTCGATGCGTCCCAAGATGCCCGTCACCGAGCCTTTGTAGGTCGACGTGCCGTTCTGTGCCTCGCTCATGTAGCGTGCGTCGACATCATCGCGATACAGCGAGGCACCTCCAAAGGCAAGAATCTTGGCGTAAGCCTCCTCGGCACTGTGTGTCGTCACCTCGCCGGCCGGTGCCGTCTCCTTGTCGAGTTTGATTTTTACGCAGGGAATGCCGGCGGCATTGTTCACGTGCTCGACGTTTTTCCCATAGAAGAACATGGAGTCGAGGGTGTATTTCTCGCCGTTGATGGTCTGTATGCCACTGTCGTATCTCACGCCACTCCAATCATAGTTGGCACCATATCCGTGAACATAGTTGCCGCTGATATAGTATCGGCTGGTCATGTTCATATAGGTGGGGTCGTCGGATGTGGTGGTGTTGGCAATGGACACCTGTGTCACCCGGTTCTTGCTGCCGGTCTCGGGGGTGGCTTTATAATAGTTGTTCACCATGTTGATATATCCTCCGCCCGGACCGCCATAGCATCCTCCGCCTCCCCAATCGAAGATGAGACAGTTGCGGAAATCCACGTTCTCGGCCTGAACGGCATTCTCCCACCGGTATTTGTCGTATTGCGTATTGGAGGTATATCCTGTCCAATTGTAGCGCGCGCCGTTGAATCGGGGCGAACGATTGTTGGTATGCGCAATCATGTTGTGGTGGAAGCTGGCCAGCTTGCCGCCCCATATTCCGCCATAGCCGTGTGCTCCCTTGCCGTGCCCCGCGTTGTTCAGGCTTTCGCCCACGGTGCTCCATTGCAGGGTGGCGTTGTTGTTGTCGTATAAAGAAGCCACTTCGTCGATGCTCCACGAGAAGGAGCAGTGGTCGATGATGAGTCCGGTGACCTCGCGAGTCCAAATGGCATCGGCGCCGTCGTTGACATTTTTTTCCTGTCCTCGTCGCACGCGGATAAAGCGGATGATGTTGTTGGCATTGGGGAGAAGGGTGTAATACCTCAGCGTGATGCCGGGATAGGGCGCGGTTTGCCCGAGGATGGTGGTGTTTGCGCCTATTCTGAGGTCAGACGACAGGGGGATGACGCCGCCCACGTCGAATACCACAATCTTCTTGCTGTTGCCGCTGACAGCTGCTCGTAGCGATCCGGTGCCACTGTCATTGAGGTTGGTGACATGCACCACGGTGCCCCCACGGCCACCTGTGGTATATCGTCCGTTACCCTCTGCGCCGGGAAATGCCGGGGCCTGAGCCATGACAGTGCCACAAAATGCTGATGCGGCGATGGCCCAAAATGCTTTTGCTCTCATTGTTTTGATTTGTTTCTGTACGTGTAGTCTATATGAAAAAGGGGAGACCCTCGCTTGGCGCGATGATGTGTCTCCCATTTTTTCCTTGATCGTGTGAAAGTGTGATGGCGGTTATTTCTGAATGGCTTTCTTGCCATTCTTGATCACCACACCCTTGTAACTTGCGTCGACGCGCTGCCCCGAGAGGTTGAATGCAGCTTCGGAGGCGGTGCTCACATCGAGGCTCTTGATGTTATTGGCCTTGGCAACAAACTCTATGGCGTAGATGTTGATGCCGTTCACGGGGAACGTGATGACGATGTCGCCGGCCTTGACATTAGCCACAGCGTAAGGATAAACCTTGGTACTGTTGGCATCTTCCAAAAGGATGGCGTTGGCCTCGTCGAAGGTGTAGCTCAGCAATTCGGTGCCGCCCTGTGTCAAAACGATGGTGCGGGTGTTGTCTGAATTGCTTCCTGTGCGCGCGGCGATCTTCACGGTGCCTTCCGAGGGGACGGTCAACGTGAGGAAACGATTGCTGCTCGACTTGCCGCCGGTTTTCAGTCGGCTGGTGTAAGTCGTGTGTGAGTCGGCAGTGCCGAATGACGCCGTGTTGAGGTCGACGCTGGGTTTGCCGTCATTGGTCAATGCCAACTTCACGCCATCCTTTGTCCATTCGGAAGGCAGTTCGGCGTTGGATTGTGCCACTTCACCAAAAGTGATGATCTGAGCGTGAAGGGCCGTAGCCATGATGGTGGCTGAGATAAGCGTAAAAATTTTCTTCATAAAATTTGTTTTAGATATTAATAGATTGGATTTGAATGCTTACTGAAATAGTCGGGATATTCAAATATACCCAGATTCGTCGGTAGATTGTTTTGCTGCAAATTTATAAAAAATAATGTTATCAGCTGTCTTTTTAACAGAAAATCTATGAAAAAATGATGATTTTCACATTTTATTTGGTTGGAATCCAGTCTGTATGCTGTCCGAAAACGTTTTCAATGGTGATGGCACGTGCTTCTTTGGCCGAGAGCTGGCGTGCCCAGTTCACCCGCCGGGTGTGTGCCGAGCCTTCGCCCTGATTGCGATATTCGGCATATCGGGCGGTCTTCTCGTTGTCGGTCTTGTTCCAGTTGTGCCAGCCCTCGGGTCTGATGTGCTTGCCCAGAGTGCTATATATAAATAAGGTATAGGCGTGGGGTCGCCACGGTCTGCCCAAGAATACTTGGGTCACGTCGGGTGCGGCAAGCAGTGTGCAGTGGCTGAAGATGTAACCGTAGGGTTGGTCGGCAGGTGTCGATGCCGCCGTGATATAGCTGTTGGCTTTGCTGAAGATGGTGCAGTTTTCAAACCAAGCCGTGGCCGGACCGAAGATAAAGTCGGTCGTACCCTCAATATAGCAATCGCTGAAATAGAGCAATGTGCCACCAACACCGGTATAAACCGTGTCTTGGTGCCCCAAGAAGCGGCAGTTGACAAATACCAATCGTGTGCCCTCGGTGTGCAGGGCAACGGCCTGCCCCAATCGGGCGGAATTGTTTTCGATGGTGATATTCTTCAGGGTGATATCGTTACCTTCTACTTTCAGCGTGTAGGTGCGGAA
>DBQL01000218.1:0-5671 GCA_002305235.1 Prevotella sp. UBA1395
CCCTTCATCCAAAGGTCTACGTTTTGGGCTGCCTTGACTTTTCCGAGCTTGTCGGCCTTGGTGAAAACGATGGAGAATGGTATGTTGCTCATTCCGAGCCAGTCGATAAATTCGCGGTCAACCTTTTGTTGCTCATGCCGAATGTCGATGAGCACAAACAAGTTGACAAGCTGTGGGCGTTGCAGGATGTAGGAGCGAATCATGTTGTCGAGCTGTTCTTGCACGCTCTTGGACCGCTTGGCATAGCCATATCCCGGCAAATCGACGAGATACCACTCCTTGTTGATGATGAAATGATTGATGAGCAATGTCTTGCCGGGGGTGGCAGAGGTCTTCGCAAGACCCTTGTGATTGCACAACATATTGATGAGGCTTGATTTGCCAACGTTGCTTCGGCCGATGAACGCGAATTCGGCCTTGACGTCTGTGGGGCATTTTGATACGGTCGGCGCGGATATGACAAATTGAGCTTGCTTGATAATCATGGGCATATCTTTTTGTTGCAAAGGTAGTTAAAAATTTTGTAGAATATATATTTTTTTGCTAACTTTGCGCAAAATTTATATTAAGGAAAAGAAAGATAAATTATGGCTAAGAAGTTTGCCGAACACAATGGTCTGGACTTGACCAAGACAAATGAGCAGATATTGACATCATGGGAGAAAGAAGACATCTTTCATAAGAGCATAGATGAGCGGGAAGGATGCCCGCAGTTTATCTTCTTCGAGGGTCCTCCCTCGGCCAATGGTCATCCCGGTATTCACCATGTGTTGGCACGTTCCATCAAAGACACTTTCAACAGATACAAGACCATGCAGGGGTTTCAGGTGAAACGCAAGGCCGGTTGGGATACCCACGGTCTGCCGGTGGAGCTCGGAGTGGAGAAGGATCTCGGGATAACGAAGAAAGATATAGACAACAAGGCATCGGAAAAATATATCTCCGTGGAGGAGTATAACCATCGCTGTCGGGAGAATGTGATGAAGTTTACGGCCGAATGGCGTGAGCTTACCGAGAAGATGGGCTATTTTGTTGACCTTGACCATCCCTATATCACCTATGATAACAAGTATATCGAGACTTTGTGGTGGCTGTTGAAGCAGTTGTATAACAAGGGACTGCTCTACAAAGGCTATACCATCCAGCCCTATTCGCCGGCGGCCGGTACCGGTCTGTCGAGCCATGAGCTGAACCAGCCGGGATGCTACCGTGACGTGAAAGACACCACGGTGACGGCGCAATTCCTGATCAAAGATCCCAAGGCGGAGTGGTGCAGGCATGGCAATCCCTATTTCGTGGCATGGACGACGACGCCTTGGACTCTGCCCTCGAACACCGCATTGTGCGTCGGTCCGAAGATCGACTATGTGGCTGTGGAGACTTATAACCTCTACGACGGCACGCCGTTGACCATTATCATGGCCGAGGCACGTGTGGCCGCATACCTTAATGCGGAGCAGGAATGCAAAGGCGAACTGCTGCCTTTCGACAAGGAGAAGAAACTGTGCCCGTGGAGAATCGTGGACCGCATGAAAGGTGCCGACCTCGAAGGACTGCATTACCGCCAGCTCATGCCGTGGGTAAAACCCTGCGAGAAGATCGGCGACTTTGCGGCAGACTTCGTCAACGATTATGCCGCCAAGAATCCCTCGAAGGTGTTTGCGAGCGAGAACGGCCGTGACCGGTTTGTCGAAATGGACGACGCGGCGTTCCGGGTGATCCTCGGCGACTATGTGACCACCGAAGACGGAACGGGTATCGTGCATATCGCGCCGACCTTTGGTGCCGACGATGCCAAGGTGGCCAAAGACGCTAACGTGCCCGGCCTGTATATGATCTCGAAGAAAGGCGAGACCCGACCAATGGTGGACCTTCAGGGAAAATACTATGTTTTCGACGAGCTTGACAATCATTTCATCGATGTTTGCGTAGACAAGGATGCATACGGGCATCATGCCGGCGACTATGTGAAGAACGCGTATGACCCCCGTTTCAATCCCGACGGTGTGTGGGACGTGAAGGCTTCTGACAAGGCCGAAGACCTGAACATCGTCATTTGCATGGAGATGAAGCAGGAAGGCGTGGCTTTCAAGATCGAGAAACACGTGCACAGCTACCCTCACTGCTGGCGCACGGACAAGCCGGTGCTCTATTATCCATTGGACAGCTGGTTCATTCGGGATACGGTGAAGAAAGAACGTATGGTGGAATTGAACCGCACGATACAGTGGCAACCGGAGTCTACGGGTACGGGTCGGTTTGGCAACTGGCTCGAAAACCTGAACGATTGGAACCTCTCCCGGTCTCGATTTTGGGGCACTCCGCTACCCATTTGGCGTGATGAGAACCGTCATGAGAAGTGTATCGGGTCTATGGTAGAGTTGTATGAGGAAATAGAGAAATCGGTAGCTGCGGGTGTTATGAGCAGCAATCCGTTGAAAGACAAAGGATTTGTGCCCGGAGACTACTCGCAGGAGAATTACGATAAGATAGACCTTCACCGTCCATACATCGACTATGTGGTGCTTGTGAACGACGAAGGACAGCCCATGCACCGCGAAACCGACCTGATAGACGTGTGGTTTGACAGCGGTTCGATGCCCTTCGCCCAGCTGCATTATCCTTTCGAGGGAGAAATCGACGCAGAGGGATTGAAGGCTACCGGCAAGACCGAAGCAGAATATCGGGCTGAGCTTGTGGCCGGAACATACGAGGGAACAGCTGTCGCTCCGGCATTCTTCCCGGCCGATTTCATCAATGAGGGCGTGGACCAGACACGCGGATGGTTCTTCACTTTGCATGCCATTGCCACGATGGTGTTCGACTCCGTGGCGTTCAAGAACGTGATTTCATCGGGTCTTGTGCTCGACGCCAAGGGCAATAAGATGAGCAAACACGTAGGCAACGTGACCAATCCGTTTGAGATGATTGGCCAATACGGGGCCGACCCAGTGCGCTTTTACATGATGATCAACAGCGAACCGTGGGATAACCTGAAGTTCGATCCTAACGGAGTGGACGAGGTGAGACGCAAGTTCTTCGGCACACTCTACAATACTTATAGCTTTTTCGCGCTCTATGCCAACGTGGATAACTATGACCCCGCGGTGCATCTCGAGGCTTTAAGCGCCAACCGTGGTGCTCTCAAGGAGATCGATAGCTGGATTCTTTCGTGTCTCAATACGTTGGTCAAGGGTGTGACTGCCGAGCTCGACGGCTATGATCCGACACGTGCCGGCCGCCTCATCGACAATTTCGTGAACGATGATCTCAGCAACTGGTACGTGCGATTGAACCGCAAACGGTTCTGGGGCAAGGAGATGAGCGACGACAAGATAGCTGCTTACAACACGCTTTATACCTGTCTGATGACTGTCGCCAAGCTGTTGGCACCCTTCGCTCCGTTCTATGCCGACGAGCTTTACCGCGACTTGGGCGGAGAGTTGAAGTCTGTTCATCTGGAGAAATTCCCTGTTGCCGATGCCTCGTTCATCAATGAAGATCTGGAAGAGCGCATGGCAATAGCCCAAAAGATCACCTCTATGGTGCTGGCATTGCGTCGCAAGGTGAATATCAAGGTGCGCCAACCGCTTCAGCAAATCATGATTCCTGCCGTGGATGAGGAGCAGCGTAAGCACATCGAGGCTGTGAAAGAATTGATCATCAGTGAGGTGAACGTGAAAGACTTGCTTTTTGCCGAGGGGCAGGGCATATTGGTCAAGAAGGTGAAATGCAACTTCCGAGTGATGGGTAAGAAGTTTGGCAAGGCCATGAAGGGTGTTGCCGCTCATCTCGATGCCCTCTCACAAGAGGAGATTGCACAGCTTGAAAAGACCGGCACCTACGCCTTTGAGCTTGACGGTCAGCAAGTCATCGTTGATGCTTCCGACGTGGAGATCATCTCTGAGGATATTCCCGGATGGCTCGTCAGCAACGAGGGCAACATCACCGTGGCTCTCGAAGTGGAGCTTACCGATGCCCTTCGTCAAGAGGGAATGGCCCGCGAGCTGATCAATCGCATACAGAACCTGCGCAAAGAGGCCGGTTTTGAGATCACCGACCGCATACGGGCCACCATCGCCCCGCATGGACAGGCAGAGGCTGCGGCTGCCGCTTTCGGCGAGTATATCAAGTCGCAGGTGCTGGCCGACGACCTGATCTTTGCCGAGAACGATGGCGAGGAAGCCGAGTTTGACGGGTTCAAGTTGAATATCAAGGTTGAAAAGATATAGTACTAACATCGTGATTTGCCCGGGTGCGTCGCATGGCGGCTTGGGCAAATCCACCTTAACAGATTGAGATTATGGAAGTAAAAGCGCGCTATTCCGACGAGGACCTCGAAGAGTTCCGTGGAATTATCAATGAGAAGTTGACGGCAGCACGTGAGATTTACAACGATGCGATGCGTCGACTGATGAATGCAGACAGCAATTCTGATGAGGATACAGCCCCTACCTATAAGATTTTGGAAGAGGGAACGCAGGCTCTCGAACGTGAGAATCTTATCCAGATGGCCCAGCGTCAGCAGAAGTTCATCCAAGGATTGGAGGCTGCCTTGATCCGTATAGAGAACAAGACGTATGGCATCGATCGCATCACCGGCGAGCTGATTCCCAAGGAACGTCTTCGCGTGGTGCCCCACGCTACGCTCAGCGTGGCTTCCAAGAATGCGCGAAAACATTGAAATGATGAAGCAATCCAAGGAGTTTCTCACCGATGGACGTATGGCATGGATTCTTATCCTTGCCATTCTCGTCATAGACCAGCTCATTAAAATTGAGGTGAAGACCACCATGACCCTTGGCGAATCCATCCGGGTCACCGACTGGTTCTACATCAGTTTCATTGAGAACAACGGCATGGCGTATGGCATGACGTTCATCAACAAGCTCTTTCTGAGTATTCTTCGCTTGGCGGCCATATCGGCCATCGGCTGGTATATTTGGAAAGTGGTCAGGCAGAAAGGCCGTACCCGCTATGTCATTTTCTTGTCGATGATTGCCGCCGGGGCAGCCGGCAACGTCTTCGACTCCATGTTTTACGGACTGATTTTCACCGGGGCGTCGCCTTATTACGTATCCGAGTTTGTCTCGTTTGGCACCGGATATGCCGGGTTTTTGATGGGAAAGGTTGTCGATATGTTCTATTTCCCCATCATACAAACCACTTGGCCAGCGTGGGTTCCGGTCTTTGGAGGTCAGGAATTCGTATTTTTCTCACCCGTTTTCAATTTTGCCGATGCCTGCATTTCAGTAGGAGTGATCTGTCTTTTGCTGTTTTGCCGCAAGGATTGGGAGACCATCGACATCAAGTTTGGCAAGAAATCGGTAGGAGAGGACAATACGGAGAAGCAAGAATAACTTATGAGAAATTTGCTCGTGGCACTGGCTTGTGTGTTGGTTTTCGCCTCATCGGTATTGATGACCGGCTGTAAACCCACCGTTCCATCTACCTTTCTGTCGGAAAGTGAGATGGAAGACATTCTATATGACTATCATCTCGCCGAAGCGATGGCACGTGTTCAGCCCGACAATTACGACGCTAACCTCATTGCCTATCGTGCCGCAGTGCTCAAGAAGTATGATGTCACCCAAGCCCGGTTTGATACGTCGATGGTGTATTACATGCGCCACACCGCCCTGTTGTATGCCATTTACAAGCGCATTTCCGA
>DBQL01000218.1:5715-9528 GCA_002305235.1 Prevotella sp. UBA1395
CCGGTACCGTTACCCTCATCCCCAACCAACCTTACAACGTACATTCTTTCTTTATCAAGCCCGACACGACGTTTCGCCGCGGCGATTCCTACATCCTGACCATGTTCAGCGACTTCATCTTTCAAGACGGCGTGCGCGACGGTATAGCCTCGTTGGTGTTGGTGATGAACAACGACAGTGTCGTTTCCCGGGTGCTGCACATCTCTTCCACCACCCGGATGAGCATCTCCATCGACGACCGCGACAGCTTGGGGGTGAAAGAAATCAAAGGCTTTTTTATGCTCAATGTCAACAACCAGTCCAATGCCTCGGCATCCACGCTGCATCTCATGGCCTTGAGCAACATCCATTTGTATAAATGTCATCCTCGCCGGGTGCTCGGATCGCCCAAGCCCGTGACCGCTCCTATGTCCGAAGACACCTCGCAACATCCCGGCCGGCGTTTGGGCAATGTTGCCGACATGCCTGTCCAAGCCGACACCTCCCGGGATATACGGCGAATGAATTAGATGACAACACATCAACAATCTTACTCCATCAATTCTATTTGAAACAATGAAAAGACAACTCTTCATGGCAGTTATGCTCATGGCTGCCACCGCCGCGACGGCTTGCACCAATTTCATCGTCGGCAAAAACGCCTCGGTCGATGGTTCGGTGATCTGCACTTACAATGCCGACGACTACGGTTTGTTCATCGGCTTGTGCCATTATCCCGCCGGCAAACATGCCAAAGGCGAGATGCGCGACATCGTAGACTGGGACTCGCACAAGTACATCGGCAAGATACCCGAGGCCGCCGAGACCTACAACGTGATCGGCAATATTAACGAATACCAAGTTACCATAGGCGAGACCACATACGGCGGGCGCGACGAGATGATCGACCCCGAGGGCGGCATCGACTACGGTTCGCTCATCTATCTCGGCCTTCAGCGGTCCAAGACCGCCCGCGAGGCCATCCGGGTGATGACCACCTTGGCCGAGACCTACGGCTATTGCTCCGGCGGCGAGACCTTCACCATCTGCGACCCCAACGAGGCTTGGATCATGGAGATGATGGGCAAAGGCCTCGGTTCCAAGGGCGTGGTATGGGTGGCACAGCGCATTCCCGACAACGCGATATGCGGACATGCCAACCAGAGCCGCATCGGCAAGTTTGACATGAAAGACAAAGCCAACGTGCTCTATTCCAAAGACGTGGTGAAATTTGCCCGTGAGAAGGGATGGTTCAAGGGCAAAGACAGCGACTTCAACTGGAAGATGACCTACGCCAAGCCCGACTTCTCGGGCCGTCGCATCTGCGATGCCCGTGTGTGGGCATTCTTCAACCGCTTTGCCAAAGGCATGGATCGATATCTGCCGTGGGCTTTAGGCAAAGACCCCGATGCCGAAGACATGCCCCTGTGGATTATCCCCGACAAGAAACTGAGCGTCCAAGACGTACAGGCAGCCATGCGCGACCATTACGAGGGCACCCCACTCGCGATGGACAGCACCGATATCGGTGGCGGCATCTGGCAGATGCCTTATCGCCCCACACCATTATATTATGATGTGGATGGCAAGAAATATTTCAATGAGCGTCCCACCAGCACCCAGCAGACAGGCTTCAGCTATGTGGCCCAGATGCGCAGTTGGCTGCCACGACAGATCGGCGGCGTGCTGTGGTTTGGCAATGACGATGGCAATATGGTGGCCTATACCCCCATCTACTGTGGCAATACCGTGCAACCCGAGTGTTACAACACCCCCGGGGCCGACGCGGTGACCTTCTCGATGGACAATGCTTTCTGGGTGTGCAACTGGGTAAGCAATATGGTTTACCCCCGTTATTCCATGTTGTTCCCCGACCTCAAGGCCGTGCGCGACTCATTGGAGCAGCACTATTTCGCCACGCAGCCCGAGGTGGAGCGCAAGGCCGCGGCACTTTATGCCACCGACCCGCAAGCCGCCATCGGCTATCTCAATACATACAGCAACAAGCAGGCACAGCAGATGTTGGCCCGTTGGCGCCAACTGGCCACCTATCTCATCGTGAAATACAATGACATGGTGATCAAACCCGAGGAGAACGGCCATTTCAAACGTACCCCCGAGGGCATCGGTGCCACCGTTGTCCGTCCCGGATACCCTGCCGCGTTCCGCAAAAAACTGGTGGAAACCACGGGCACACGCTTTGAGAAATAAGTGCGAAGCCCTGTTTTTATAAACGCCACAAACACGAATAGTTTTCTTGTTTGTGGCGTTTTTGTATATTTATAATTTGTTTTATACGGTTGATTTACAACCTTTTCATTGAGACATACGTTTCAGTTTGAGACAATGCGGCCATATCTTTGCCGCGGTTAAGTTTTCTTTTTTTTCTCATTGTTCAGTGTTTTTGTGCACGAAAACATGTTTTTCAGTGGAAAATTAGTTAATAATGTAAAAATTCAACAAAAATATTTGCTTCTCAAGACGATGTTTGTTATATTAATTGTAATTTTTCCACAAATTAAGCATCACAGATATTCTTGACGATAACACGATCAAAGTTTAGAGAGTTTGTTTTTTTGAGAGTTTCATATTGATTTCAGAATTTATACATTGATAATATTTCGTTCATGAAAAAATTTCTTTCCACATTGGCACTGATGGCGGGATTCATAGCGCAAGCATGGGGAATCTCGTTCAGCACAACGTCCAAGACCTACCAGCTCATTAATCTCACCGATGCCGGACAAACGGCAACAGGTGCAACAGGAACCATTACCTATTCGAGCAGCAATTTAAAGATTGTTCAAGTCGACGCGACAACCGGTGCGCTCCGGTTTGTCAACTCGGGTTTGGCAACGATTACCGCCACCGATTCCAACGGAGGTGCCACCGCAAGCTATTCGGTGACCATCAATGCTGACGCGGCCACCTATCGCATCAACAATGGCAATACCTACGAACTGACCGGAACCGGCAAACTTGGAGACAAGCGTGTGACCGATATTCCGGGCATCACGGCTCAGTTTGGCTCGGATGGCGAGGTGACGGTGGTGCGTAATGTCGGTGGTGGCTTGGGTGCCACTACGATAGACGTAAACGGCTATTCCTTCATTTATAAGCCCGGAACGTATCCCACGATGGGTACTTACTACAAATTTACCC
Organism: Prevotella sp. UBA1395; assembly: GCA_002305235.1. Lineage (GTDB taxonomy): Bacteria > Bacteroidota > Bacteroidia > Bacteroidales > Bacteroidaceae > Prevotella. The sequence continues at coordinate 8,857 of DBQL01000218.1, forward strand.
CCACGACCGATGGTTGGTTAGACGTGTGGGGCTATTTCACCGACACTTCCAAATCTCTTGTGCTCACCACAGAGAGTGGCACACAGGTGGGCAGCACTGTCGCTGCGGCAACCGGCTCACAGCAGCATGGTTATTGGCAGCTTACGGCAGGTACGGTGTACTATCTCTACACCAATATTTATAACTGGTTTAACCTTACGTCTTTCAAGTTTGCCCCGACACTCACTTTCGCCGTCAAGAGCGTGCGCCTGACGAATGGTACCACATCATATACCCAGTCGGTTACCGGAGCAACAAGTGGTGTTACCTACTCGGCTAAGTTCATGGGCATGACCGGCAGTATCAATCCATCCACCGGAGCGGTGACGATGTCGGGCACGGGTGGCGCCGTGGAGGTGACGGCAACATCAAGTACATCTAAGGCTTATTATGTCATTACCGTACCCTACAAGTCGAACACATGGGTGTTCAATTCTACCACCCTGCCTGTCGCTGAACTGAAAACAGAAACCGATTGGGCGCTGACATATAAGGTTGTGACGAGAGATGCCAGCCAAAACATCACTTCGCTAAGCAATCCTGTTTTGGCCAATGGCACGGCCTTCGATGGATATAACGCCCACTTCATCGGTGCCACGGCCGGTTTGCTGATCAATACCGGTGCGAAAGCAT
>DBQL01000012.1:0-6983 GCA_002305235.1 Prevotella sp. UBA1395
CCGCCACAGGCTCATGCCCCAAACGCAAGGCACCACGCTGCGGCAACGGCACGGTCAAAAAATTCAGGGACCCTTCACTTTTCAAAACACACAGGGCCGATAAAAGCCAAAGTTTTTATACCTTTGCAGTCTGAACAATTTCACCATCATGACAACCTTTCAACCCAAACCCGTCATCATCGCAGGTCCTTGCGTCATCGAGTCGGCCGAACTGCTCGACAACGTAGCGCGGCGACTCGTGGAAATCAATGCCAAATGGGGCACCGACATCATTTTCAAAGCCTCGTTCGACAAGGCCAACCGTACCTCCCTGCACTCCTTCCGCGGACCGGGACTGGAGCGCGGACTGCAGATGCTGAGCGACGTGAGAGAGAAGCACCACCTGCGCATACTGACCGACATACACGAGGCTTGGCAGGCCGCTCCGGCCGGCGANNAAGACCGGGCGCACGGTGAACATCAAGAAGGCACAGTTTCTCTCGGGCCGCGACATGGTCTTCCCCGTGCAGAAAGTGCGCGAGAGCGGTGCCGAGGTGTGGCTCACCGAGCGGGGCAACAGCTTCGGATATAACAACTTGGTGGTCGACTTCCGCAACATTGCCGACATGCTCGACATCGTGCCCACGGTGATCATGGACTGCACGCACAGCGTGCAACGACCATCGGCGGGCGACGGCAAGACCATCGGCGACCGCAAGTTTGTGCCGGCAATGGCGCTCGCCGCCAAGGCCTTCGGTGCCACGGGATACTTCTTCGAGGTGCACCCCGACCCCGACCACGGACTCTCTGACGCGGCCAACATGCTCGAACTGGACAAACTCGAAAACCTCATCGCACAACTGTTATGACCCTTACCACTCCCGAAGAACGCATTGCCCTCGCGGCCGAATATGCCCGACGGTGCCTCATCGACGAGGCCAAGGCCATACAAGACCTCACGCTGCAGCTCGACGACAACTTCAGGCGCGCCGTGTCGCTGATGTACCACTGCCGCGGCAAAATCATCGTCACCGGCGTGGGAAAGAGCGGAAACATCGGCGCGAAAATCGCCGGCACGCTCGCCTCGACCGGCACGCCGGCATTCTTCATCAATCCTCTCGACGCATACCACGGCGACCTTGGCGTGATGACACCCGACGACGTGGTGCTCGCCATCAGCAACTCGGGACAAACCGACGAACTGCTGCGATTCATACCCATACTGCTGCACATGAACGTGCCCATCATCGGCATGAGCCGAAACCCGAAGTCGCTGCTCGCCAAATACAGCAACACGCATATCAAGGTGTGGGTGGACCACGAGGCATGCCCGCTGAACCTCGCCCCCACATCGTCGACCACCGCCGCGCTGGCCATGGGCGACGCCCTCGCCATAGCGCTCATGCAGGTGAGAGACTTCAGGCCCCGCGACTTCGCACAGTTCCACCCCGGCGGCGAGCTGGGCAAGCGACTGCTCACCACGGCCGAAGATGTGATGCGCACCGACGACATGCCCGTCATTCCCGATGACATGCACCTCGGAGACGCGATCATCGAGGTGTCCAAGGGCAAGCTCGGGCTTGGCGTGTCGACCGACGACAAGGGCCGCATCATCGGAATCATCACCGATGGAGACATCCGCCGGGCGATGGAACGGTGGAGGGCCGAGTTCTTCGACCATACCGTGGCCGACATCATGACAAGGCATCCCAAGACCGTGGCCCCCAACACGAAAATCTCGGAGATACAACATATCATGCACCAACACAAGATTCACTCGGTGCTCGTATGCGACGACGACAACAAACTTATCGGCATTGTGGACAGCTACGCCACAACGCTGCTGAACGCATAGCATGAACAGACTCTTCAGGACACTATTTTTGCTCTTTATCTTACCCCACGGCCTCGGCGCCACGGCACAGACGGCCGACTCGCTGCTGGCCGACCACCTGCGCAAACAAGGCATCGGCTTCTCGCACGACAACACCGTGACGCTGCTCACCAACGGGCAGGAGAAGTTTGACGACATGTTTGCAGCCATCAGGCAGGCACGCTCGTCGGTACACTTGGAGTATTTCAACTTCCGCAACGACTCCATCGCCGGACTGCTCTTCGACCTCTTGGCCGAAAAAGCACGGCAGGGCGTGGAGGTGCGCGCGCTCTACGACGCCTTTGGCAACGCGAGCAACAACAGGCCGCTGAAGAAAAAACATATCAGGAACATACGCCAAAGGGGCATCGAGATCTATGAGTTCGACCCCATACGCTTTCCGTGGGTGAACCACGTATGGGCACGAGACCACCGCAAAATAGTGGTGATAGACGGCAAGATAGCTTATACGGGCGGCATGAACGTGGCCGACTATTACATCAAAGGCACGCCGCAGGTGGGATCGTGGCACGACATGCATTGCCGCATTCAGGGCGAGGAGGTGAACACGCTGCAAAAAATATTCATACGCACATGGAACAAGGTGACGGGCCAAAACGTGCACGGGGCGAAATATTACCGCGGACTGGGTGACGACAGCTATTTTAAAGGCCTCAAGGCCGACACCTGCGAGACTGCCCGGCACAAGATGGTGGGCATCATCAACAGAGAGCCGCGAACATCGAATACCATCATACGCGAGTTTTACAATAACGCCATACGCATGGCGCAAGACAGCATCAGGATCATCAACCCTTATTTCACGCTGAACCGCAGGCTGAAAAAAGAACTGCGCAACGCGGTGAAAAGGGGGGTGAAGGTGGAGATCATGCTCTCCATACGCAGCGACATTCCGCTCACGCCCGACTGCGGATACTACAACGCTCACAAGCTGATGAAACACGGATGTGACGTGTGGATGTACAAACCGGGATTCCACCATACGAAGATCATCACCGTAGACGGCCGCCTGTGCACCGTGGGATCGGCCAACCTCAACGCCCGAAGCCTCTCGTGGGACTATGAGGAGAATGCCGTCATCATGGACAAGTGTACCACGAAAGAGCTTGACTCGCTGTTTGACAACGAGAAAGAAAAGTCGTTCAAGCTCACCGAGGTGACTTGGGACCAATGGCGGTCGCCCATGCAAAAATTCAAAGGGTGGCTGGCCCACCTACTCGCAAGATTCCTGTAACACACAAAAGCCATTGCCGCGAATGCCGGCAATGGCTTTTGTGAGACCCGAAGCCCAATGCGCAAGGCATGGCTACGGGGGGTCTCGAGAGAATGTTTGATCAGGTATGGCAATGTCACCACGGGCAGAAAGGCACGGATGGCCACACTCAAATCTTGTTGATATCCACATAACCGTGCATCACGGCGTAGATGGTAAGGGCCGACACGCTGTGCATGCCGAGCTTCTCCATGATGTTCTTGCGATGGGTGATGACGGTGGTGAGGCCGATATTGAGCTGGTCGGCGATCTCCTTGTTGATATACCCCTGCACGATGAGGCTCAGCACCTCGATCTCACGGTCGGACAATACCTTGGAGGTGAGCACCTGAGGCATCTTGGGAAGGTTCTTGCCGTGGGCGTGGGCATGCTGCTCGAGCATCAGCAACGACTTGACCAGCTGCTCCTCGGGCACGTTGATGCACAGGCAATGAAACCCGGCCGGCTGTGTGGAGGGGTCGTTGCCGGGCGTGAGCACTATGGTCTTATGCCTGCGCTCGACGAAAAACTGACGATGTTCGATCAAGATATTCTGGGCAATGAAATAGTGGAAGAATGCCTCCGACCCGCGCTCTTCCAACGCTTCGAAAGACCCAAACGTCATGACATCCATGATGGGTATGACGTTTTGCAAGATTTGCTTGAGTCCCAACACCGCAAGGATGTTGTTGTCTATGATGGCTATTTTTGGTCGCTCCATGTATGATTGTTGTTCTCCCTACGTATGGTTACGCCCGGCCCAAACGGGATTTGACTTCGTGTGGCTCTCGGGCAAGAGGGGTATCCTCAGAGTTTCACGCTCGAGATGTCCACCAGATTGTTCACGATGGCGTAAATGGTAAGCCCGGCGGGCGAATGGATTTGCAGCTTGCGGGCGATGTTGCGGCGGTGGGTGATGACCGTGTTGACCGATATGCACAGGTGGTCGGCCATCTCCTTGTTGCTCATGCCCTGCACCAACGCCACGATAACATCCTTCTCACGGTCGGAAAGGGTTTCCTGAGCACCGATGTTGGGATTGATCATGTTGTTGATCTTGGCACTCACGTCGGTGTGCTTTGCCTTCTGCTCCAACCGTCTCACGGCCGGAATGAAGATCTCGTCCTCTACCTCGGCATGCTCCTTGAGCCACTGCTCGCAGTTGTAAATGTTGTAGAGCGTGGCGGTAAGCTGGTTGTTGTGAAGCCCGTCGGAGGGCAGATACTTGATGATGATGTTCTTCAACTCGCGCAACTTCAGGTCGGTCTGGGTGTGGTGTTTGGAGTAAGTCTCCACGTCATAGCTGGCCGACGCGCTGCCTTGTTGCAGGCCCTCGACGTATGGGAATACCATCTGCTCCTCGTATTTCATGTGTTTGCGGATGCTGTGGGCATACTCGTCGTAGAGCTTCATGATGAGCCGGGCGAGATTATCGGTCTCGTCGAGGGCATCCTGAAGGTCTTTGCGGATGGTGGGCAACTGGAAATCGACGAAATAGGCGTGGCTCGCCTTGAGATAAGTCATCAGCGTGGGAATAGACAATCGCCCGGCATCGTCGTTGTCGCGATATCCGTTGATGGTGTAATTGATGACGGCAAGGAAGGTGTAAGTGTCCGCACCTTGGTCTTCGCACACCTCTTTCACGGTCTTGTCACCAAACCCAAGGTTGATACCGAAGGCTCCGAGGCCCTGCAATATGTTATAGTTGTCTCTGATGATGGATATTAACTTGTCATCAGCCTCATACATCTTCTGATTCTTCATCTCCGTGATTATTGACCAATTGCAAAATAAGTAAAAAAAAACGAGATTCCCAAGTGATTCAGTTGCTATTTTACACCAAGTCTAAAATATCAGGCCCGAATGGCGCATTTATCGGCCAGATTGTCGGGACGAATGCTTGTCGGCAACGCAAAAGCCACGTCGTAACCCTTTCATCGGGCNNNCGTCCCGATGGCTATGGTCTGCAATACAAGGGTTCATACCCGGCAAAGGGGAACCCGGCGGGAATCAATAGCGATTGCCGCGGCTGAAGCTGCGACGCGGTGCGCGCTCCTCGCGGGGACGGGCCTCGTTGACGCGCAACTGCATTCCCTCGAACTCGCTGCCGTTGATGGAGTTGATGGCGGCGAGGGCTTCGCTGTCGTTGTGCATCTCGACGAAGCCGAATCCGCGCGAGCGGCCGGTCTCACGGTCGGTGACAATGTGTGCCGAAGCTACTTCTCCGTAAGAGGAAAACAAATTGAACAGGCTCTCATTCTGAGTGCGATAATTGATGTTTGAAACGAAAATGTTCATCTTTCTTGAATTAAAAAAAAATAGGATATGTATTGTTGTTCTCTGTCTTGGGACTTATTGCACCGGCGTGAGCTTGCGACCGGTGAGCTTTTGGATGTCGCGCAGCATGGGGTAATCGTCGGGTGTGCAAAACGTGAGAGCCTTGCCCTTACGGCCGGCACGACCGGTACGGCCGATACGATGGACGTAAGTCTCGGCCACGTCGGGCATGTCGAAGTTGACAACGGTGCTCAACTCTGCGATGTCGATGCCTCGGGCGGCGATGTCTGTGGCAATGATGACCCGCGTCTTGTGGGTCTTGAAGTTCTCGAGCGCACGCTGCCGGGCGTTCTGACTCTTATTGCCGTGGATGGCATCGCATTGGATTCCGCGCTGCTTGAGCTTGCGCGCAATGTTGTCGGCACCATGCTTGGTGCGGGCAAAGACCAGTGCGTTGTTGACCGTTTCGGTGTCGAGCACCTTCACCAAGAGGTCTACCTTGGCGGGTTTCTCCACGAGATAAAGTCGCTGGTCGATGGTATCGACCACCGATGACACGGGAGCTACCTCCACACGTCGCGGATGATGCAGCAGCGATTGAGACAGGTCGGCGATCGACTTAGGCATGGTGGCCGAGAAAAACAAGGTCTGACGATGCTTGGGCAGCAACGGAATGAGTCGCTTGATGTCGTGCACAAAACCCATGTCGAGCATACGGTCGGCCTCATCGAGCACGAAATGGCGGATGGTGGAGAGGTTGATGACACCCTGCCCGATAAGGTCCAGCAGGCGACCGGGGGTGGCAATGAGAATGTCGACACCTCGTTTCAACGCGCTCACCTGCGGATTCTGGTTCACTCCGCCAAAGATTACACACGAACGCACGTTGGTAAACCGGGAGTAATCGCGCACGCACTCCTCAATCTGGATGGCCAGTTCGCGGGTGGGGGTGAGTATCAAAGCCTTGATGCCTCGCTGCTTGGAAGGCTCGGCAAGAAGTTGCTGGATAATGGGGATGGCAAAAGCGGCTGTCTTGCCGGTGCCTGTTTGGGCCAGTCCCAACAGGTCTCGACCCGAAAGGGCGATGGGGATGGCTTGAAGTTGGATGGGTGTCGGGGTATGGTATTGCTTGGCCTCGAGTGCCTTCAAAATAGGCTCCGAGAGATTTAATTCACTAAAATTCATTTGTCTATATGCGGCGACCATGACGATCGCCATTCCTAATTGTTGTGTCTGCGCACGGCGCGGGGAGAAGACAGGCCTTGAAAAGTCTGAACCGCTATACGACTGACGGATTGAAAAAAAAGAAGTGAGAAAGAAAAGAGATTTCTGCCGTAGGGGGCTTCATCGTCGATCAGCTCAAATCCCGCCTGCACTATTCTCGTGACAGACATACAAGAAACATGATTTTGAGGGCAATCCTTACGATGAAAAATAGTGTTGCCGTGGGCAACAATTCTACACGCGAACCAAAGATACTACAAAAACTGTTCGTTCTTACGGTGACAAAGATACGGCATTATATCGGATAAACGTCTTTTTGTTAAGAGAATTTAAGGTTTTTCACCATATTGACATCCG
>DBQL01000012.1:7116-10162 GCA_002305235.1 Prevotella sp. UBA1395
TCCGCGAAATCTGCGAGAGAAAAAAACATGAAATATAACGGGCCGCACCCTTTCGGATGCGGCCCGACAATATGATTCAAAGCTGTTCGGACATCATTTCCCAAACACTGCTTACCTTATTTTACTTGGCAAAGGCCACCGAGCGAGTCTCACGGATAACGGTAATCTTCACCTGTCCGGGGTAAGTCATCTCGTTTTGGATCTTCTCCGCGATCTCATTGCTGAGGTTTGTGCTCTCCTCATCGGTCATCTTGTCGGCACCAACGATGACACGCAGCTCGCGACCGGCTTGGATAGCATAGGTCTTTGTTACTCCGGGATAGCTCATGGCGATGGCTTCGAGATCATTGAGACGCTTGATATAAGCCTCCACAATCTCACGACGGGCACCGGGGCGGGCACCGGAAATGGCATCACAAACCTGCACGATGGGTGCCAAGAGAGTCTGCATCTCCACTTCATCGTGGTGTGCGGCGATGGCGTTCACAATCTCGGGCTTCTCCTTGCAGCGCTCGGCCATCTTGCCACCAAGCAGCGCATGAGGCAGCTCGCTCTCCTCATCGGGCACCTTTCCAATATCATGCAACAATCCGGCACGCTTGGCATTCTTGGGATTCAGGCCAAGTTCGGCGGCCATCACCGAGCAAAGGTTGGCGGTCTCACGAGCATGCTGCAACAGGTTCTGACCGTAAGACGAGCGGTATTTCATCTTGCCTACGATACGGATAAGGTCGGGATGCAGGCCGTGGATGCCGAGATCGATCGCCGTGCGCTTACCGGTCTCGATGATTTCGTTCTCCAATTGTTTCTTCACCTTGGCCACAACCTCCTCGATGCGGGCCGGATGGATACGCCCATCGGCTACCAACTGGTGCAGGGCCAAGCGGCAAACCTCACGACGAACGGGGTCGAAAGCCGAGATAATGATCGACTCGGGGGTGTCGTCGACCACGATTTCCACTCCTGTGGCGGCCTCAAGCGCACGAATGTTGCGACCCTCACGGCCGATGATTCGGCCTTTCACCTCATCATTATCGATATGGAACACGCTCACAGAGTTCTCTATGGCCGTTTCCGTGGCAACACGCTGGATGGTCTGAATGACGATTTTCTTGGCCTTTTGGTTAGCGTCGAGCTTCGCCTGATCTACCACCTCGTTGATATAACTGGCAGCATCCATGCGCGCCTTGTCTTTCATGCTCTCCACCAAACGGGCCTTGGCCTCCTCGGCAGAAAGTCCCGACAGCTCCTCGAGCTTCGTGCGTTCCTGCTCCTGCATCTTGTCAAGCTCCACCTTTTTGGCATCGAGCACCTTGCGTTCGTTTTCGATCTGAACCTGAATTTGGTCCACATCATGTTTCATTCGGCTCAACTCGTCGTGTCGTTGGTTCAGGGTGATCTCGCGTTGCTTCAGCCTGTTCTCGTTGGCTTGAATCTTCTGGGTGCGCTGCTGCACCTCCTTTTCAAGTTCACTCTTCTTGTTCAGGAACTTCTCCTTCACCTCAAGGAGCTTCTTTTCCTTGAGCACCTCTGCCTCTTTCTGCGCCGAATCGATGATCTGGTTATATTTTCCCGTTACCACATAACGGAAATACGCATAGCCCATACACCCTCCAATCACGAGGGCCACTATGGCTGCAATTACTGTACTTATCATTAAATAGAACTGTTTATTGTATTAATATTCTTCACTCGTCACTTCTTGTCAAGCGCATTTTCGATTTCAGAAGTCAACTTCAAAAGAATATCATCATACGGTTTGGTATCATTACGGGTTAATTCGCGCTGCAATCTCAGCGCCAAATCTATCATCGCGAAGTAGGTAATCTCTTTATCGCTCTTGCTCCCCTTAAAGTTAGAGAAGTAAGCGTTAAGGAGCTCGTTGATGAGTTCCGACCCTTTACGATACAGAGCCTCTTCCTCTCTCGGAACCCTTACCATGATTTCCGTATCGTAAATGTGTAACCTTATGTTGATTTTGCTTGAGTCTTGTTCTGCCATCACTTCCTGTTATTTCTCACTCAGTAGTGTGATACATTTATTAACGTCTCTGACAAGTCTGGCCACTCTTTTCTTGGCACCCTCCAAGTCCCCGTCGGACACCTCGAGCATCTTGGCCATTTTCAACAAATCGTAATCGTTACGGGCTTGAGACAATTCGCTTTCGAGCTGCTTGATCCGCGCATCGCGCTCGTCGACCATCGCGTACAGGTCAGCATTCTCCTTCTTCACTTCCGAATAATGAAGAATCATTTGCCTTACACGCGTCGCAAACGTATTGATTGTTTTCTCGTTAGCGTCCATGACGATTCAATTTTCTGCAAATTTAATTCATTTCGATGAGAAATCCAAGCAAANNNNCGCCGGGCTCTTTCTTGGCGAGCATCACAACCTGAAAAACGAAGTCGGAAACCCACTGTTGCGAGAAGTTGAGCCGCTGGTTATACTGGCGTATACCGAGCACGGTCTTCATCACACCGGCATCGGAATAGTTATTCTTGGTGAAGATGTCGTTGACCGTTTTCTCTGTCATGGTGCGCAGCGCGCTCTTGAAAACCGAGGGCACGCGCAGCTTGAACTTCATCAGGTTGCCCACGAGCATCATCAGGTCTTGCGTGAAATTTTGGAACTGAATGAGGTAAACCTGCATATCGGGCAGTTTCTTGCAGTTCTTACGAATGCTTTGGTCAATTTCCTTGAAGAAGTTGTCGTCGACCCCATAGATTTCCTTCATCATCTTCTTACACTGCACTTTCTCGCCCACTCCCAACTTGTTGTTCATCGTGGGCACGTGCAACGTGCTCTTGAACATGCGCAGGTCGGGCAGCATAGACAGGTTGGTGATGCCGAGATGCTCGGCCAAGGCCGCCTGAAAATACACGCGAATGAGCGTCATGTAATCCTGCATGCCGCCGGTTTTCTCCTCGTTACTCTTATTGCCAAAGATTTTTGATAATAATCCCATAAATGATTTTCTTTCTGAAAGATATTTTCTTAAATAAATGCAAAAATACCACAATATGCCGAAAAATCAAAATTATTTGGA
>DBQL01000012.1:10311-18876 GCA_002305235.1 Prevotella sp. UBA1395
GGACGAAACAGATGTTTAATGAAAATAAATGCTTAACTTTGCGCCATAAAAATCAGTAACACTATATAAAGGGTAGACACTTTAAAAACACTTCACTACTACCTTATGCCTCTCTCCATTTGGTAACGAAAGGAAAAGAAGTTGTGATTAAAGACATTTATACGCATGAAAGGTATTGTATTAGCAGGAGGCTCCGGGACGAGGCTCTATCCCATCACCAAAGGAATAAGCAAGCAGCTCATTCCCATTTTCGACAAACCAATGATTTATTATCCGGTATCGGTGCTCATGCTTGCCGGCATCCGCGAGATTCTCATCATTTCCACTCCCCATGACCTCCCGGGGTTTCGCCGCCTGTTAGGCGACGGCCGCGACTTCGGCGTACGATTTGAATACGCCGAGCAACCCAGTCCCGACGGTCTGGCACAGGCATTCATCATCGGCGAGGAATTTATCGGCGATGACAGTGCCTGTCTCGTTCTCGGCGACAATATCTTCTATGGTGCCGGGTTCACCCAGCTGCTGTCGCAGAGCGTTCATGCCGCCGAGCACGAAGACAAGGCCACCGTATTCGGCTATTACGTGAACGACCCTGAGCGCTATGGCGTAGCCGAATTCGACGCGCAGGGCAACTGCCTGAGCATCGAAGAGAAGCCCGAGCATCCCAAAAGCAACTATGCCGTGGTGGGACTGTACTTCTATCCCAACAGCGTGGTAGACATTGCCAAGCACATCAAGCCCAGCGAGCGCGGCGAGTTGGAAATCACCACCGTCAATCAGGAATATCTCTCGCGCCATCAACTCAAGGTCCAGACGCTGCCCCGCGGATTCGCATGGCTCGATACCGGCACGCACGACAGCCTCTCGGAAGCCAGCACTTTCATCGAGGTCATCGAGAAGCGGCAAGGCCTCAAGGTGGCCTGTCTTGAGGAGATTGCCTTCCAAAAGGGATGGATCACCCGCGAGCAGCTCATCGAAGACGCCAAGCCTATGGCCAAGAACGAATACGGCCGCTACCTCCTGAGACTCGCCGAGGAGCACAAGTAAGCCCGTGAGAAACAGCATACAGACAATAAATAACAAGTAAAAATACTCACAATGGAAGAAAACAAAAAAGTGGAAGCAGACGCTATGACCCTCCCCGTGGAAGAAGAAAAGTCTTCTTTCGACTTCGCGGCCATCTATACCACGCTGATCCTGAATTGGAAGTGGTTTGTGCTTTCCCTGATCATCTGTCTTGGAACGGCAGCCATCTACCTGCGTTACAAGACTCCGATCTATCAGTCATCGGCCAAACTGCTCATCAAAGACAATGACCAGAACAGCGGACGAAGTGCCAACCTCATGAATTCGGCCACGCTGGGACTGATCTCCAACTCCAACGGTATCAACAACGAGATGGAGATTCTCACCTCTCACTCACTGGCCGAGCAAACCGTTCGCGACCTGAAGCTCTACGTGAACTATTACCATGTGGGCAAGGTGGTAGACCAATTGCTCTACCGCACACAGCCCATCAGCGTGGATGTCGACCCCGCCCACTTGGAAAAGCTCAACGCTCCCATCAACCTGCTCATTGCCCGCCAAGGCAACAAGTATAAGGTCACCGGCACCTATTTCGTGCCTGTCAACGAGAATACGGCCGACGGACCGTTCAACATCGACAAGACCTTCTCCACATTCCCCGCCACCATCGGCACGAGGGCCGGCATCCTGAGCCTCACCCCCAACACCGTCACCCCGATGGTCGACGGTGCTCAGCTCAAGGTCATCATCGAGTCGCCGAGATATGCCGCATATAAATATGTAGGCGCGCTGAGCGTTTCGCAAACCAGCAAGACCACCACCATCGCGCAGTTGGTGCTCAGCGATGAGAACCCGCAGCGCTCTGTCGACTATCTCAAGCAGTTGGCCATCAGCTATAACCGTCAGGCCAACGAGGATAAGAACGAGGTTGCCATGCGCACCGAGGAGTTTATCAACGGCCGACTCGAGAAGATCAACGCCGAACTGGGCAACACCGAGGGGCAGCTCGAGAATTACAAGCGCCGCAACAACATGGTCGAGCTGAAGATGAACGCCGGCCAAGCCGTGGGCAATGCCGACCAGTATGCCCAAAAACTGGCCGAGGCCAACACGCAGGTGGCTCTTCTCGACGAGATGAGAAGCTACATGAACAATCCTGCCAACAAAAACCAGCCCATGCCTTCCAACGTGGGTCTGACCGACCAGTCGGCCACGATGCTCATCAACAACTATAACGCCTTGGTGCAAAAGCGCAACTTCCTGTTGCAGAGCGCGAGCGAAAACTCGCCATCGGTAGTGCCCCTGACCACCCAGCTCGAAGAACTTCAAAACTCCATTGTGCGCGCCTTGAACCAAGCCCGCCGCAACATGGACATCCAGCGCAACTCGGTAGCCTCTCAGTTCTCCAAGTATCAGGGACAGGTGGGACAGTCGCCCGAGCAAGAACGCATGCTCACACAGATCGGACGCCAGCAGGAGGTGAAGTCGGGACTGTATCTCATGCTCTTGCAGAAACGCGAGGAAAACTCCATCTCGCTTGCTGCCACGGCCGACAAGGGTAAGCTCATCGACAACCCCGCAATGGGCGGACAGATCAGTCCCAAGAAGTCGATGATCATGCTCATCGCCCTGATCATCGCCTTGGCCATACCGGCCTTGGTGCTCTTCCTCATCCAATTCTTCCATTATAAGATCGAGGGTCACAGCGACGTGGCCCGCCTCACCTCGCTGCCCATCCTTGCCGACGTGGCCATTGCCTCGGAAACGGCCAAGACCAAGGCCGACATCGTGGTGCACGAGAACAAGAACAACATGATGGAGGAGATATTCCGGTCGATGCGTACCAACCTGCAATTCATGATGAACGAGGGCGAGAAGGTGATCATGTTTACCTCTACCAAGTCCGGCGAGGGTAAGACCTTCATCGCCGCCAACCTCTCCGTATCGTTCGCCCTGCTGGGCAAGAAGGTGCTTCTGGTGGGTCTCGACATCCGTAAGCCCCGTCTCTCCGAGCTGTTCGAGCTGAACGACAAGACCCACGGCATCACCAACCTCTTGGTGAAAGATCACCCCGACTGGAGTGCCATACAGTCGCAGATCATCCCCTCGGGCGTGAACAACAACTTGGAGCTGCTCATGGCCGGACCCATTCCTCCCAACCCCACCGAGCTTGTGGCCCGCAAGAGCCTCGAGGAGATATTCGCCACGCTGCGCGAACATTACGACTATATCATCGTCGACACCGCTCCGGTGGGCTTGNNATACCCCGAAGGAGAGCTTCGAGCTGATCAACGGCCTCTCCGCGTCGAAGAAGCTGCCTAAGATGAGCATCGTGATCAACGGTATCGACATGTCGAAGAAGAAGTACGGCTATTACTACGGCTACGGCAAGTATGGCAAGTATGGCAAGTATGCACGTTACAACATGTACGGCCGCTCGAGAGGCTACGGTGCCTACGGCAAATATGGCAACTACGGCACATACGGCAGCTATGGTGCCTACGGCAATTACAGCAGCAGCCATTATGGCGACGCTAACGATAACTCCATCAAGAAGTAAGCATGGCAACAATCGCAGTGGATTTTGACGGCACGGTGGTGGAACACTGCTACCCCGAGATTGGTGAGGAACTCCCGTTCGCCACCGAAACGCTACGCATGCTCATCAAAGACCGCCATCGGCTCATCCTGTGGACCGTGCGCGAAGGGCAGCTTCTGCAAGATGCGGTGGACTGGTGCCATGAGCGCGGCGTGGATTTCTGGGCCATCAACCGCGAATATCCCGAGGAAGAAGAAGACAAGAACAATCACTTCAGCCGTAAACTGAAGGCCGATTACTTCATCGACGACCGCGGCATCGGCGGCCTGCCCCACTGGGGTGAGATCTATCGCATCATCAGCGAGCATCGCTCTTACGCCGATATCCTGCGTGAGAACATGGGCCGGCCCGTCGAAGACTCCGTGCCCAAGAAGAAGCATTGGTGGCAGTTTTGACCACACGGTGGCCGGCACGCCTATATATAGGTATAAATATATATAATAAGGTATAGTGCCGCCATCGGCAAGAGACGGGGCCTCATGGCATCTGCCCACCGGCCGCCGCCACGCCAAGCCACCACCCTGAGATACCGGCGATTTGTCTTGTCAGCCCACCCTTGTGGGGCAGGCAAGACAAATCGCTGTTTCGCGACATCACGATTTCAAGTAGAAAACCAACAACTGCAATGGAAAAAAAAGACTTAAGAGTGATATTCATGGGCACGCCCGAGTTTGCGGTGGGCACGCTCAGCCGTCTGATAGAGGCCGGATACCGGGTGGTGGCCGTCGTCACCCAGCCCGACAAACCCGTGGGCCGTCACCAAAACGCGTTGCAACCGCCACCCGTGAAGACCTACGCCTTGGAGAAAGGAATACCGGTGTTGCAGCCCGAGAAGATGAAAGACCCCGAGTTTGTGGCGCAACTGGCACGATACGAGGCCGACATTCAGGTGGTGGTGGCATTCCGCATGCTGCCCGAGGTGGTGTGGGGCATGCCGCGGTATGGCACGTTCAACGTACACGCCGCGCTGCTGCCGCAATACCGGGGTGCGGCACCCATCAACTGGGCCATCATCAACGGCGAGACCGAGACCGGCGTGACCACCTTCTTTCTCGACCACGACATCGACACCGGCCGCATCATCCTGCAAAAACCCTTTGCCATTCCCGACGACGCCGATGTGGAATATGTCTATGACGGACTCATGAACCTTGGTGCCGACATTGCCGAGGAGACCCTGCAACTGGTGCTCGCCCACGACGGAAACATTCCCTCGAAGGCACAGGCCGACTGCCATTCGGCAGACGAGACGCTGCATGCCGCGCCAAAAATATTCAAGGAGACCTGTCACATCCTGTGGGACCGGCCGGCCAAGCAGGTCTACGACTTCATCCGCGGGCTGTCGCCCGTCCCCACGGCATGGACATCGCTGCTGCTCAATGGCGGCGAGGCCACCATCAAGATTTTCAAGGCCCGCAAGACCGACACGCCCTGCACAGACCACCGCCCGGGCACCGTCATGACCGACCGCGGCCGCCTCTTGGCGGCCTGCCAAGACTGCTGGTTAGAGATTGCCGACCTGCAGCTCTCGGGCAAGAAGCGCATGGCGGCCCGCGATTTCCTCAACGGCAACAAGAATCTCGACGGCGTGCTGCTGCGATGACACATCTCCGTCACGGCATACATTCGCCCTCCGGCAAGCCCGCACATCACACAGTCTGCCCCTTTTCCCATCGTGGGAAAAGGGGCAGAATCGTGATCGCCACGCCACCCTCATGAGGTCGCCGCGCGATAGCTATCTTTTCGTCTTGCGATTACTATCATTTCGTCTCACGATTACTATCTTTTCGCGACGCGAAAAGATAGTAATCGCAAGGCATACGTATAACACTAGTTTTCAGATGGTTACAAATCCCACCCGATGGCCGACGCTCCCAACACGGCGGCCGAGCTGCCATCGAGACCGCTCACGAGGAATTTGGCCTTGCCCTTGAAAACGTTCATCACGTGCTTCTCATACCCCACCTTGATGGGATCCATGATGAGACTTCCGGCTTTGGTCAGTCCGCCAAAGAAGATAAAAGCCTCGGGCGAGGAGAATACGGCAAAATTGGCACAAGCCTCACCCAAGAGTTCACCCGTGTAGTCGAATATTCTCTTGGCCAGTTCGTCACCCTTGCCGGCGGCAATGCTCACGTCGAGCGAGGTGATGGTCTCGGGGTCAAGCTCCCTGAGCAGCGAAGGCTCCTCGGTAGAAGCCAGCAGCTCGCGCGCCGTGCGGGCCACACCCGTGGCCGAGCAGTAAGCCTCGAGACAGCCGTTGCGACCGCATCCGCAGCTGCGACCGTTCTCGCGATACATCGTCACATGCCCCAGCTCGCCGGCAAAACCGTCGCTGCCATAGACCACCTTGCCGTCGACCACGATGCCCGAGCCCACACCCGTGCCGAGAGTGATCACGATAAAGTTTTTCATGCCACGTGCCACGCCGTAGGTCATCTCGCCTATCGCGGCCGCGTTGGCGTCATTAGTCAGGCCCACGGGCACCCCGAGAGCCTTGGAGAACATGTCGGCCAAGGGCACGATGCCGTTGTGACCCCACACCAAGTTGGGCGCATACTCTATCGTGCCACTGTAAAAGTTGCCGTTGGGGGCACCGATTCCCATCGCCTTGATTTTGCCGATGCCACCCACTTGGTCGATGATGATGCCGAGAGCATCTACCGACGCCTTCACATAGTCATTCACGTCGTCGTAGGCCTGAGTCTTGATGGCGGTCGTTGCCTTGATCTCACCACGACTGTCTACAATGCCAAACACCGAGTTGGTGCCGCCAAGGTCGAGCCCGATGACGTAGGGCTTCAAATCCTGTTCGTTCATTTGCTTTTTATTTTTAAGTTAGTAATATCCGGTTTTGTCATCTCCGTGGCCATTCTCCGGGGCGGCACGACCCTGCCGGAGCGGCGAAGGCACGGTCAATGTTGCAAAGATAACAAAACATTTGAAATATCTCCGACAATTCAAGTGTTTTTCTATGCCCTGCCGTCGACCTTCCTCTGATATTTTGACCTAAATCATCTCGCGCGGCGTGCCGCCACGCGCCTTCGGACCGAACGAGAGACTCCGCCGGGCGGGAATGTTCAACGCGTTGCACAGGGAAACCCCAAAAAAACAACCCAAAGATTTGGGCGGTTTCCAAAGATTGACTAACTTTGCGTAGATTTGCACAGACAATGACACAAGAAGAAGACATCAAAAATGCCGTCAACACATTGAGAGCGGGCGGCGTCATATTGTATCCCACCGACACCGTGTGGGGAATCGGCTGCGACGCGACCAACGCGGAGGCCGTGGCCAAGGTATATGCCATCAAGCATCGGGAAGACTCCAAGGCACTGATATGCCTTGTCGACTCTGACGCGAGGCTGCAACGCTACGTGCGCAACGTGCCTGCCGTGGCATGGGAGTTGCTCGATGCCGCCGTGAAGCCCACCACCGTCATCCTTGACGGTGCGGTGAACCTCGCGCCCAACCTCATTGCCGAGGACGGAAGCATTGCCCTGCGCATCACCAAGGAGTCGTTCTCCAAGGAGCTGTGCTACCGATTCCAAAAGGCATTGGTGAGCACCAGCGCCAACATCAGCGGCGAGCCGGCCGCGCAAAACTATCGCGACATCTCGCCCGAGCTGCTGCAAAGCGTCGACTACGTGTGCTACACGCGCCGCAACGAGCACAAGCCCCACACGCCAAGCTCTATCGTCAAGCTCGGCCCAACGGGCGAAGTGACCATCATCAGGCCCTAAAGGCAGGCCGAGGCCACGCCAAGGGCATCCACCCCGCTCTAATACCCACACCCGGCAAGGGCCACAAGGCCCCGCCCAAAACCTTTAACCCCATCCATTCTCCAACACGATAACCACACGGGCAAGGAGGAGTCAACGAATCAACAGTAAGACAGTGATAGACAGAATCATAGCTTGGAAAGAGAAAAACATGAGCGATCGCCAGCTCACCTATATGCTGGCATTCTCTATCGGAATCCTTGCCGCCGTGGCAGGATATGTTCTCCACACCATCATACGGTTCATTCAACGACTGCTTACCGAAGACTTCCTCACCGATACAGCCAACTGGCTGTATCTCGTTTTCCCCGTTATCGGCATCTATCTCACCTCGCTGTTTATCAAATATGTGGTGCGCGACAACATCTCGCACGGCATCACGAGGGTGCTCTATGCCATCTCCACGAAAAACTCACGCATCAAACGCCACAACACATGGTCGTCGGTGCTCGCCTCGGCCATCACCATCGGATTCGGTGGGTCGGTGGGTGCCGAGGCACCCATCGTGCTCACCGGTGCCGCCATAGGCTCAAACCTCGGGCAAGTGTTCCGCATGGACAAGCGCACGGTGATGCTGCTCGTGGGCTGTGGGGCCGCGGCCGCCATCTCGGGCATATTCAAGGCACCCATCGCCGGACTGGTGTTCACCCTCGAGGTGCTCATGATCGACATGACAATGGCATCGCTATTGCCCATACTCATTGCCAGCATCACGGCCGACATCTTCTCTTACCTCTTCACGGGAACGGCCACACTGTTCTCGTTCACGATGGATGGCACGTGGGATGTGCAGCGCGTGCCGGCAACAATACTCCTCGGCGTGTTCTGCGGAGTGATGAGCCTGTACTTCATGCGCATGATGAACTTCTGCGAAAACCGGTTCTCCAAGATACGCGAACACCCTTACGCCAAGCTCATCACCGGCGGACTGCTGCTAAGCTCGCTCATCTTTCTCTTTCCCTCGCTCTATGGCGAGGGCTATAACTCCATTGCCATCTTCATCAACGGACAGACCGAGGCCGACTGGCATCAGGTGATGGACGGGTCGCTCTTCTACGGGCACTCCGAACTTTTCGTGGGATATATCGCCCTCGTCATGCTCACCAAGATCGTCGCCACATCGTCTACCAACGGCGCGGGAGGATGCGGAGGTACCTT
>DBQL01000012.1:18890-22333 GCA_002305235.1 Prevotella sp. UBA1395
CTGCCCGAGAAAAACTTCACGCTCTTGGGCATGGCCGGCGTGATGGCCGGCGTGATGCACGCTCCCCTGACCGGGATTTTCCTCATCGCCGAGATCACCGGCGGATATGCTCTCTTCGTGCCACTGATCATCGTGTCGGTGGTAAGCGTGATGGTCATCAGCATCTTCGAGCCTCACAGCATCTACGCCATGCGATTGGCGCGAGAGGGAAAACTCGTCACTCACCACACTGACCGCAGCGTGCTCACCCTGATGAGCATGGACTCGGTCATCGAGAAAGACATCACCACCCTGCCCCCCGACATGCCTATGGGCAAGATGATCAACGTGTTGACCAGCAGCAACGATAACCTCATACCCGTGGTAGACGACAGCGGGCGCCTCTTGGGCATCATAGACATCAACAAGATAAGACACATCGTGTTCAGAACCGAACTCTACCACCGCTTCAAGGTGAACCAGCTCATGACCCCCGTGCCCGCCATTCTCTACGACAACGAGCCGATGGAAGAGGTCATGGAGGCCTTCGACAAGACCAACGCGGAGGCATTGCCCGTGGTAGACATCAACAACCGGCTCAAGGGATATATCAACAAAACACGCATGTATAAGGTTTACCGACAGCTGGTGGCCGACTTCTCCGCAGAATAATTTATTATTTTTCCATATCAGAAACATGGGTGTTGCGACAAATTCATTATATTTGCAAAACAACCAATATATTACAAAAGGAGGATGATATGGATACACTGTACAGATACGGGCTTCTATGGCTTGCGTTCGCATGGTACATGCTCACCGCCACGGCGCAGACGCAACCCGACTTCCACACCGTTTCGGGTGTGGTAAGGAGCGAAGACACAGGCAAGGGCATCGCACACATCAGCGTTACCGTACCCCAAGAACATGTCTCTACCGTCACCAATGCCGACGGATACTTCGTGCTGAAAACCCGGCAGATGCCACAGCGCATCACGCTGTCGCACGTGGGATACCGCACCAAGGAGGTTACGCTCGACCGGCAAACCCAGAATCTCGAGATAATGCTCAAGCCATCGGTGGTGATGCTTACCGAAATCATCGTCAACTCGGGCGACGCGAGAGAGATCCTGAAGGCTGCCGTGGCCAAGATTCCGGCCAATTTCAGTGGCAACGCGGAACTGTTCCGGGGATTCTACCGCGAGACCACCCGGAAAGGACGACGATATATTTATGTGGGCGAGGCCGTCATCGACATGTACAAGACTGCCTACAACCGCCCGGTGGCCGGCGACAGGGTGCGCATTGACAAGGCACGGAGGCTCCTCAGCCCCAATGCCGCCGACACCTTGGGGGCCAAAGTGCAGGGCGGGCCTACGCTGCCACTCTACGTAGACGTGGCCAAGAACGTCGAATATATCTTCAGCGATGCCGAGATGATGAACTATGACTACCGCCTCGACACCCCGACGGCCATCGACGACCGGCCTCAAATCGTCATCGACATGCGGCCGAGGCTCACCGTGAACTATCCGCTCTACTTCGGACGGATATTCATCGACCGAAACACGCTGGCCTTCACGCGCGTGGAACTTGAACTTGACATGAGCGACAAGGCCAAGGCTACGATGGCCATGCTGGTGAGAAAGCCCGTCGGCGTAAGGTTCAAGCCTAAAGAACTGAGAATCATCGCCGACTATGTGACGCAGCAAGGGGTTACCCGGCTCAACTACGTGCAAAGCTCGTCGGTGTTTGGTTGCGAATGGAAACGCAAACTCTTCAGCTCAAACTATCGCGTAACGGCCGAGATGGTGGTTACCGATCGCTATCCCGAGGCAACGCCCATCGCCGGCCGCTCGTCGTTCGACAGTCGCTCGTCGCTGTTTGATAAGGTGGAACTTTTTGAAGATTCACACTTCTGGGGCAAGGACAACATCATCGAACCCACCGAGAATCTGCTCAAGGCCATCGACAAACTCAAGCACAAACTACAAAAAGACCGGAGCGAATGACACCTCGCCCCAAGGCCCACGCCCACGACATCGCGGGGCGTGGGCATCGGGGGCATGCATACCAAGCCACGCGCACTGCCTCCCGCAAAACCATCCTTTTCAACAATGCACGCATGAAAATATCGGGTTTTATGATGACATAATCATGGATTTTTCGTAACTTTGCATCCTGAATTATGCCGTTCCCATTACAAATAGACATTCTGGCCCTCATGTTGAAGGGCCTTCTCATCGGTATCATCGCATCCGCACCTATGGGACCCGTAGGTATCCTGTGCATCCAGCGCACCTTGAACAAAGGCCGGTGGTATGGCTTTATCACCGGAATCGGGGCGGCGGCGAGCGACATCATCTATGCGATGATTACCGGATTCGGCATGAGTTTCGTCATGGATCTCATCACCAATCCCACCAATAAGTTTTGGCTTCAGATCTTCGGAAGCATCGTTCTGCTGGCCTTCGGCATCCATTGCTGGCGCAGCAACCCCGCAAGTTCCATGCGGCAGAGTGGCAAAAACGGCAAGGGATCACTGATTCACAACGGGGTCACGGCATTTCTCGTGACATTCTCAAACCCACTGATCATCCTGCTCTTTATGGCGGCGTTCGCGCAGTTTGCCTTTGTCATTCCCTCACGGCCCCTCGAGATGACACTGGGATACGCCAGTATCATCAGCGGCGCGCTGGTATGGTGGTTCGGACTCACATGGTTAGTGGACAAGGTGCGCGAGAAATTCGATGTCAACGGCATACAGATCATCAACAAGATCATCGGGTCGGTGGTGATACTGTTCTCCTTGGTGGTATTGGTGGGCACCGTTTTCAATCTTTATACCTTCAATTATTAGCTGCGGCAACCGTCGNNTCACCCCTTTTTCCAACCCGTAAAATTCTATTCGTATCATGTTCATCGCAAGAGAAATTCGCAAGACCTCCATCGCCGAATACCTGTTATATATGTGGCAGATAGAGGATATCATCAGGGCCTACGACTGCTCGCTGTCGAGGCTCCGCAATGAGTATATCGATAAGTTCGACTATACCGACGAGCAGAAAGAGGAGGAGACCGACTGGTTTGGCGACCTCATACGGATGATGAATGAGGAGGGCTGCAGAAAGCAAGGACATCTGCAAATCAACAAGATCATCCTGCAAGATGTGGCCGACCTGCACAACCAACTGCTCGAGTCGTCCAAGTTCCCGTTCTATAACGCCGAATATTACAAGGTGTTGCCGTTTATCGTCGAACTGCGAAACAAAGGCGACAAAGACGTGAACGAGATCGAGACATGCCTCGACGCGCTCTATGGCATCATGCTCCTGAAACTGCAAAAAAAAGAAATATCACCCGAGACAAACCATGCCGTGCAAGAAATATCTACATTCATCGGCATGCTCAGCGACTATTACGTGAAAAATCGCGACGAGGGACTGGACTTCGGAGAGGAGTAA
>DBQL01000012.1:22474-31112 GCA_002305235.1 Prevotella sp. UBA1395
GGTCATACGATGTTGACGAACCGGCACTATTAGGATAGATATTTTTATAAACAGACAAATATAAAAACAATAACACATATACAATAACCATTACATCCCCCATCGAGCCGAATGGTTCCCCCTCCCACCGGAGGGGTTGGGGGAGGCTTATCTTATGAACGAAATATCCCGCAGGCGAACATTCGCCATCATCTCACACCCCGATGCCGGTAAGACCACCCTCACGGAGAAATTCCTGCTCTTCGGTGGACAGATACAGGTGGCCGGCGCCGTAAAAAGCAACAAGATTCGCAAGACTGCCACGTCCGACTGGATGGACATCGAGAAACAACGCGGTATCTCCGTGTCGACCTCGGTGATGGAGTTCGACTATCTGCCCGACGGACACGAGGGCGAGGCCTATAAGGTTAACATCCTCGATACGCCCGGACACCAAGACTTTGCCGAAGACACTTACCGCACACTGACCGCCGTAGACTCGGCCATCATCGTGGTAGACTCGGCCAAGGGTGTGGAGACGCAGACCCGTAAACTCATGGAGGTGTGCCGCATGCGCAACACCCCGGTCATCATTTTCATCAACAAGATGGACCGTGAGGGCCGCGACCCCTTCGACCTCTTGGACGAACTGGAGGAAGAGTTGCAAATACGCGTGCGCCCGTTGTCATGGCCTATCGGACAAGGACAGAAGTTCAAGGGCGTGTATAACATCTACGAGCAGCAACTCAATCTCTTCACACCCAACAAGCAGAGGGTCACCGAAAAGGTCGCCGTGGATGTCGACTCGGAAGAGTTGGACAGCCATGTGGGCGAGAAAGAGGCCGCACACCTGCGCGAAGAGCTTGAGCTTATCGACGGCGTGTACCCCGAGTTCAACGTCGACGAGTATCTCAGCGCCGAGGTGGCACCCGTGTTCTTCGGCTCGGCACTCAACAATTTCGGTGTGCAAGAGCTGCTCGACTGCTTCGTAGAGATAGCCCCGAGCCCGAGGCCCACCAAGGCCGAGGAGCGCATGGTGGAGCCTCAGGAAGACAAGTTTACCGGATTCGTGTTCAAGATCACGGCCAACATCGACCCCAACCACCGTTCGTGCATCGCCTTTTGCAAGGTTTGCTCGGGCAGGTTTGTGCGCAACCAGCCCTACCGCCACATCAGGTTAGACAAGACCGTGCGCTTCTCCTCCCCCACACAGTTTATGGCTCAGCGCAAGAGTACGGTCGACGAGGCATGGCCCGGCGACATCATCGGACTGCCCGACAACGGCATTTTCAAGATCGGCGACACACTCACCGAGGGCGAAGACCTGCATTTCCGCGGACTGCCGTCGTTCTCGCCCGAGCTGTTCAAATATATCGAGAACGACGACCCGATGAAATCCAAGCAGTTTGCCAAGGGTCTCGAGCAGCTCATGAACGAGGGTGTGGCACAGCTTTTCGTCAACCAGTTCAACGGCCGGCGCATCGTCGGCACCGTGGGACAGCTACAGTTTGAGGTCATACAGTATCGCCTCGAGCACGAGTACAACGCCAAGTGCCGGTGGGAGCCGGTGCATCTCTACAAGGCTTGCTGGATAGAGGCCGACGACCACGACGAATTGGAAAACTTCAAGAAGCGCAAATACCAGTATATGGCCAAAGACATCGAAGACCGAGACGTGTTCCTTGCCGACTCCGGCTATGTGCTGAGCATGGCACAGGAAGACTTCAAAGGCATCAAATTCCATTTCACGAGCGAGTTCTGACACCCCCGCCCGCCATCCGTTCTCATCATCCCCGCACCGCTTGTCACAAGTTGTGCGGGGTTGTTTTTGTGCCGATGCGCGCGTCGGGCATCACCATCANNAGAGCCCGATTTTGTCAAATAAAAAGCAGTGTTTCGAGACCTTTCGTTATCCTTGAAATAGAAAAATGTCTGTCGTGTACGGCATGTTTCCCGCCGATGCTCACCCCCACCGCTCGCCCCACGCCATGCCTTTGTGCCACACCCACCATGCGAAAACCATCTCATGGCGGCCCGCCCATGCCGCAATCCGGGACAATGAGGACTTCCGCACAACAGGTGTCGGCATGGTCGGCAGCGCGATAAGATAGCAATGGCGACGCGATAACAATTTAAACGCGTTGCGATTGCTATCTATTCGCGACACGAATAGATAGCAATCGCAAGGTGAGAGGGTCGGCGAGCATGAGCAAAAAGCAAAGCATTATCACAAAACCCTGTTTTACAGCCATTTACAAAACCCGTTCATTTTGGGCGTATTTGCGCCCAAGATTCGACCGAAAGGAAAACAGGCCCAAGACGAGAAGGCTTTTGTCAAGATAATTTGCCTGTAATTTCCGGTCATGCCGGCGTGCCGGGCACAGACGGTGTGCGTGCCGTAACCCTGCCCGGACCGTTGCCACGGGCCGGCCATGGCGTCCCCGTCTCCGCGGCGTTCGGGGCCCGTCACAGTTCGAGCCAGTTCTCCAATATCTTGCTGCCCTGCGGCGTGAGCACGCTCTCGGGGTGAAACTGTATGCCGTGGATATTGTAGCTGCGATGGCGCAGGCCCATGATCTGTCCGTCGTCAGACACGGCCGTCACCTCCAGACACTCAGGAAAAGCCGTGCGGTCTACCACCCAGCTGTGGTAACGGCCCATCACGATGCGCTTGGGCAACCCCTTGAAGATATCATCGTTGCCAAACTGCGTGCCCTCGGTGGCCACGCCGTGATACACTTCGGCCAGATTGGTGAGTCGGGCGCCAAACACCTCGCCGATGGCCTGATGGCCGAGGCACACGCCAAAGATGGGTTTGCGACCGGCGTAACTCCTGATCACGTCGAGCAGCAGACCGGCTTCCGAGGGGATGCCGGGCCCCGGACTGAGGATGATACGATCGTAAGGCTCAAGCTGTCCGATGGTGAACCGGTCGTTGCGCACCACCTCCACGTCGGCACCGAGGCCCTTGACGAGATGCGCGAGATTATAAGTAAAACTGTCGTAATTGTCTATGATGACTGTCTTCATAATTGTTCTGCAATTTTGATGGCCTTGACGAGTGCGCCAAGTTTGTTGTTGCTCTCCTCCAGTTCATAGCGGTCGTTGCTCTTGGCCACCACGCCGCTGCCGGCCTGAAACCACAATTCGCCGTTGCGCGAGACGAATGTACGTATCACGATGGCTTGGTTGAGGTCGCCGTTCAGTCCGATAAACCCGATACATCCGCCGTAGGCACCACGGTTGTGCGGCTCCATCTCGGTGATGAGCTGCATGGCCCGCACCTTGGGCGCGCCCGATAGCGTGCCGGCGGGGAAGGTATCAAAGAAGGCCTTGACGCGGTCGGACCCGTCGTCGAGCGTACCGCTCACACGACTCACGAGATGAATGACATGGCTGTAAAACTGCATGTCCTTGTAGAAGTCCACCTTCACGTCGTGGCAGTTGCGACTCAGGTCGTTGCGGGCGAGATCTACGAGCATCACGTGCTCGGCGTTTTCCTTGGGGTCATTGCGCAGAAATTCGGCATTGCGGCGGTCGGTATCGGCATTGCCCGTGCGCTTGGTGGTGCCGGCAATGGGGTCTATATATGAGCGGTCGCCCTCGATGCGGTTGTGGGTCTCGGGACTGCTGCCGAATATCCTGAATCCTCCGAAATCGAAATAAAAGAGGTAAGGCGAGGGGTTTACCGACCGCAACGCGCGGTAAAGCTTGAAGTCATCGCCCTCGTAGCGTTGCACGAATCGTCGTGAGATCACGATTTGGAACACATCGCCACGCAGGCAGTGCTTCACGCATCGGCGGATGTTGGCCTTGTGTTCCTCGTCGGTGAGGGGCGAGGTGGTGTGGCCTATGGGGTGGAAGTCATAGGGCTTGATGTTGCCGCGGTTCATGGCGCGCTCGATATCGGCCAACTGTGCCTCGCCGTCGGCGCCGTCGGCGGTGAGCGTCACGAGCGTCATGGTGTTGTTGTAGTGGTCGAACACGATGAGGTCGCGGTACATGATGTAGCATATATCGGGCGCGTCGTTCTTCTCCATCGTGGTGTCTTTCACCTCGATGTTCTCAAAATATCTCACCGCGTTGAATGAGGTGAAGCCGTAAAGGCCGCAGAACGCCGCCTCGTCGCCCTCCACCTCAAACGATTGCAAGAATCGGTTAAAGGCTCCGGCGATGGCCTTCTTGCATTCCTCGCCGTGCCCGGGTCCGGTCTCGGGCAGTTGTTCCACGACGGCCTGACCGTCGGGGTAGGTCATCTTCACCTCGCCGTGGCTCACGGCAATGGATGCCACGGGATTGATGCCGATGAACGAGCGTGCGTTGTCGGTGCCGTGATAGTCGGAACTTTCCATCAGCGCCGACTGCGGATAAAGGTCTCTCAGCCGCATGTACACACCCACCGGGGTGCAGAGGTCGGCGAGGATATGGCGTGTGAAAGTATGAAAATGATAGTGCATGCTATTTTGAATGATGAGTGTCGAATGATGAGTGACGAATGATAAAGGTTATGTGCCGGGTGATGAGTGATGGTTTACCAAGCGATGAGCGATGGACTGCCGAGTGATGAGCAATGGGTTGCGCATGAGAGATGACAGATCGTGCACTGTGCAATACTCGTTTTCCATCCCCTATTCCGGGTTGTTCAGATAGGTTTCAATATCCTTGTCGCCCCGGCCCGATACCGTGAGCACAACCACATCGGTGGGTTTGAAACTCATTTTCTCTAATGCCGCCACGGCATGGGCACTCTCGATGGCCGGGATGATGCCCTCCAAGCGTGTGAGCAGATAGCCGGCGCGCAGGGCCTCGTCGTCGTTGACGGCCAGCACCTGTTCCCTGCCCTGCCGTGCAAGATAGGCGTGCATCGGTCCGATGCCGGGGTAATCGAGCCCGGCCGAGACGGTGAAGGCCTCCTCAATCTGTCCGTCCTCGGTCTGCATCACCAGCGTGCGGGCACCATGTATGATACCTTCCGTACCACAATGGATGGTCGCTGCCGTGTGGTCGGTGTCGATACCGTGGCCCGCAGCCTCGGCAAGCACAATCCGTACGCGGTCGTCGGCCACATAGTGATAGATTGTCCCGGCGGCGTTGGAGCCTCCGCCCACGCAGGCGATGAGATAATCCGGGTAGTCACGACCGATCTTCTCGTCGAGCTGCCACTTGATTTCTTCGGAGATAACACTCTGCATCCGCGCCACGATATCGGGGTAAGGGTGTGGTCCCATCGTAGACCCCACGATGTAAAACGTCTCCGACGGGTGGCAACACCAGTCTCTGATGGCCTCCGAGCAGGCGTCGCTCAGTGTCATGTTGCCCGTCGTCACGGGGTGCACCGTGGCCCCGAGCATCTTCATGCGCTCCACGTTGGTATGCTGGCGCTCCACGTCTGTCTTACCCATAAATATCTCACAGCGCATGTCCATCAATGCACACACGGTGGCAGTGGCCACGCCATGCTGTCCCGCGCCGGTCTCGGCGGTGATCCGGGTCTTGCCCATCTTCTTGGCCATGAGTATTTGTCCGATGGTGTTGTTGATCTTGTGCGCGCCCGTATGGTTCAGGTCCTCGCGTTTAAGGTATAGCCGACAGCCATATTTCTCGCTCATCCGGCGGGCATAATAGAGTGGCGAGGGCCGCCCCACATAGTCTTTCAACAGGGCGTGATACTCTTTCTTGAACTCCTCGCTCTCGATAATCGGCAGATAAGCGTCCTGCAAATCGTGCACACACTTATATAATATCTCGGGAACATACGCCCCGCCAAACCGGCCGTAGAAGCCTTCTTTCGTGGGGATGATCATGTCTTCTTTCATCATTTTGAACTTTCAGATTTGAGTTTTTTACTTAGAGGTTCCGGCCTTGAGCCTTCCGCGGCTATCTCGAGAGGCTGTCATACAGCCGGTCCATCGCCTTGTCGGCATCGCGAGTCTCACTGAGCAGCGTCACAAACTTGCTGCCAATGATGGCTCCCGCGGCGTTGCGCTGCGCGCTGTCGAGGGTCTGCCGGTTGCTGATGCCAAAGCCGATCATGCGCGGGTTGTGCAGGTTCATGGCGTTGATGCGCTCGAAATAGGCCACCTTGGCATCGTCGAAGCTCTGCTGCGCGCCCGTGGTGGCAGCCGATGAAACCATATAGATGAAGCCGTCGGTATGCTCATCGATAAACCGGATGCGCTCTTCGGAGGTCTCGGGGGTAATCATCATGATCACGCGGATATCGTATCGGTCGGCCAAGGGCTTCACCACCTCGAGGTAATCCTTGAACGGCAGGTCGGGGATGATGCAGCCGCTGACCCCGCACTCCACGCAACGACTGAAGAATTGCTCTATGCCATGATGCATGATCACGTTGAGATAGCCCATCAGCACGAGCGGAATGGTCACCTCGTCTTTCACCGCTTCGAGCTGGCCAAAGAGCTTGTCTAAAGTCATTCCGTTTTTCAACGCCACGGTTCCCGCGCTTTGGATGACCGGTCCGTCGGCCAAAGGGTCGCTGAAAGGGATGCCCACCTCTATCATGTCGATGCCTCGCCGCTGCAAGGTGAGAATCACGTCGCCCGTGATGTCGGCCTCCGGACAGCCGGCACAGAAGTAGAGAGACAGCAGTTTCCGGTCTCCCCGCTCCGCAAAAAGTTTGTTGATCTTGTTCATGTTCTGTTTGCTTTCCCGTCCGGCGACATCCTTTCGGAAGGGCGGCCGGAGGTCCGGGGCTATGCCCTGAGACCGTTGATGAATGTTTTTAACTTATCGATATCCTTCACTCCGGGTGCCGACTCAAACCTGCTGTTGAGGTCTACACCGACAAACTGGGGGTGACTGAAGGCGCGCACACGCTCCGCATCGTTCGGGCCGATGCCCCCACTGAGCAAGAACGGTGTCGTGCCGTCGTAGGCTTCGAGCACCGACCAGTCGAACCGCTCGCCGCTGCCACCCTTCGTGGGGCATTTGGTGTCGAAGAGAAAGAGGTCTGCCACGCCCTCGTACTCCTTGTATCGCGCCACATCCTCGGCCGTGGCGACGCTCAAGGCCTTGATGATACGTATGCCGGGGGCGATGTCGGGGATGAGCGTGCGCCTGAGGTTCTCGATCATCGTGCGGCTCTCCGACCCGTGCAGCTGCACGTAGTCGAGCGCGTAATTGTACACATGGGTGACGATGGTCTGCGGCATCTCGTCCACAAAGACGCCCACCCGCTCGGGGGTGTGCGCCTTGAGGGCAGAGGGTTGGGGGTGTGATGGGTCGCCGACGGCACTTTCGCGGTCGGCCGCCACGGTGCGCAGACGCTCCTCGCTGTAGTCGGGAATGATGCCGGCTTCAGAGGAAATCATCTGCACGTAGCGCGGACTCTTGGGCCAGAAGATGAATCCCATCATGTCGATGCCCAACGATTTCACCTCGCGAATATTCTCGGCATCGCGCATGCCACATACTTTGATTTTCATATCCGTGTGCTTGGGGTTGCCAAGGAGTGCCGCGCCGTGCCGTCCGATGGTGCCCGATACGTGGCAGGACAGCCTTGTTGCCGGCCGGCCGCTTGGCTTATTTCGTTTTCAACTCATTGATAAACTTCTCCAATTCTTGTCCGGGGTCGTCGGCACGCATAAAATGCTCGCCCATGAGGAAGCCCTGAAATCCGGCGGCCCTCAACGCCCTCACGGTCTCGGGATGCCCGATGCCGCTCTCGCTTACCTTGCAAGCCTCTGCGGGCAAGAGTTGCGCGAAGCGGAAACTGTTGTCCACGTCGGTCACAAAACTGCCGAGATTGCGGTTGTTGATGCCATAGACATCCGGCTCGCAGACCACATAGTCGAAGTCGTTACCGCCGTGCATCTCCAAGAGTACCTCCATTCCCAACTCGTGGGCGGTATGTGTCAGGGTGCGACACTCGTCAACGGTGAGTGCGGCGGCAATGAGCAACACGGCCGACGCGCCGCAGAAGCGGGCCTGAAAGAGCTGATACTCGCAGATGACGAAATTCTTGTAAAGGATGGGGAGCGTCACTCCCGAGAGGCGGGCCTCCTGTATATACTCATCGTATCCGCCAAAGAAATCGGTATCGGTGAGTATGCTCAGCGCGGCGGCGCCATGCTGTTGGTAGCTCAGGGGGATGATGCCGGGTCGTCCGTCGCGCTTGATCCATCCCTTGCTGGGCGACCGACGCTTGAACTCGGCGATGATTCCGGTGTCCGAGTCGATGAGCGACCGGCGCAGCGACGGCAGCGGAGCAGTCTCGCCGGCGATTTTCTCTTCCACCAAACTATACATCTTGCGGGGCGCGATGAAGTCCATGCGCTGCTCGATCTCGACCTTTTTGTGGGCAAGAATGTCGGTAAGGATGTCGGGATTAGAGGCCAAGCCCTGCGGCCTGACTGCCGATTCCTGCGGCCCGACTGCCGATTCCTGCGGCCTCACCCCTAACCCCTCCCCCGAGGGGAGGGGAATGGTATGCTTCAAGGGTTGATTCTCGGACGTGATGCCTTCTTGAGAATTGTTCATGATGACTCTGTTTTTTATAATAATAATGATGATAAAGCGGCAGACATGCACCGGGCATGCTGTGGGCCACAGCCCTAACCTCTGCGGGCCTACAGCCCTAACCTCTGCGGCCTCACCCCTAACCCCTCCCCCGAGGGGAGGGGAATGGTATGCTTCAAGG
>DBQL01000220.1:0-771 GCA_002305235.1 Prevotella sp. UBA1395
GGCAGGGTCGCGGCATACGGCAAAACACGCGAACGAAGACTTATTTTCAAACTCTAAACAAACTTAAAAAATCTCCTATAAATCAATATTTTGCATAATAAACCAACAAAAAACGTCCAAGTTTGGATAATTCTAAGTAAATTTGCAGCTAAATTCAACTAATTATCGCACAATGATTAAGAAGTTATTGTCAGCTGTCATCGTGGCTTCAGCCATGCTCACGTTTACCTCATGTCTGAACAGCACAGATGAAGACATAACCTATTATGACGATACGGCGGTGACAGCCTTCAGCCTTGGCACCGTGAACCGGATTCTACATACCACGGCATCGGATGGCGTGACCGACAGTACATACAAGGTCAGCTATTCCGCAAGCACCTATCCGTTCTATATCGACCAACTGCAAAAGCTCATCTACAATGCCGACTCGCTGCCCTACGGTACCGATGCCACCAAACTGCTGTGCACCATCACCACCAAGAACAGCGGAACGGCAGTTCTCGTGCTGAAAAATCAGGCCGGCACCGACAGTCTGGCCTATTACAGTTCGACAGACTCGATAGACCTGTCGAGCCCCATGAGGTTGCGTGTCTTCAACCTCAGCGGCACGGCCTATCGCGAATACACGGTCACGGTGAACGTGCACCGGCAGAAAGGTACGGAGGTGAGCTGGACCAAGACAAGCCACGACGCCCTCGCCGCGGTATCGGGGCGTAAGCTCATATTCCTCGGACAGCAGACGTTCCTGTTCGGACAGCAGGGCGGCCA
>DBQL01000220.1:812-6285 GCA_002305235.1 Prevotella sp. UBA1395
CCTACCAAAGCGTGGTGACGATGAACGGCTATCTCTATCTCACAGACAACGGCAGCGTGAAACGCTCGGCCGACGGCGAGACATGGGAGACCACCGGCACGCCGGCAGAACCTACGCGGCTCATCGGCGCCGGCAGCACCAAGCTCTACGCGCTGACCGCCAACGCCATCGTCTCGTCGGCCGACAACGGTGCCACATGGACCGCCGAGAGCTTGGACGACGATGCCTCGATGCTGCCTGCGGATAACATCAATTTCGTGTGCATGGCCGTCAAGACCAATGCCGGCACCAACAAGCTCGTGCTCATCGGCCGCCGCGACGGCCATACCCGCGTGTGGAGCAAGGTGGAGGAGAACGCGGCCGGCGCGCAACCCGCGCCGTGGGTGTTCTACAACGACGACCCTCACAACATCCTCACGCTGCCCCTGACAGACAATCTGCGGGTCGTGGCCTTCGACGGAGGACTGCTCGCCATCGGCGATGACTTCTCGACGCTATACAAGAGCAACGACCAAGGACTCACATGGCAAGCCTACGGCGACCTGACCATCACCGCAGACTTCGGCCGCACGGCCGCACCCTTTGCCGTGGCAACCGACAGTACGAACACCCTTTACATCTCCAAGGCGGGAAGCCCCGATATATGGGCGGGACGCATCGCACGATTGGGATGGGGCACCGCCCGACAACAATACGAGGAGTGAGATGAGACGACGGCTGATTTTCATGATGCTCTGGGGAGTCTGCACGCTGTCGCAGGCGCAGGATGACCCCGAATATCGCATGGAGATTGGTGCGGGGATAGGTCTCACCGGCTATCTCGGCGACTTCAACGGTAAGCTCACGCGCGACCTGCAACCCGCGGCCACCGCCGTGGCACGATATGTCATCAGTCCGTACATGGCACTGAGAATGAGCGTGGGCATGGGCACGATGAAAGGATCGTCGGCCGACGTGGAGACATTCTACCCCGACTATGCCGAAACACCCTACACGTTCAAGAACAAGGTCTACGACGTGGGCGTGACCTACGAATATAATTTTTGGCCATACGGCACCGGACGCGACTACCGGGGGGCAAAAAGGCTCACCCCGTTTGTCTTTGCCGGGTTGGGCGCGACATACGCCGACACCCCCGGGAAAGGCCGGATGGCACTGAACATGCCCATAGGACTCGGCGTGAAATACAAGATGGGCGACCGGCTGAACCTCGGCGTGGAATGGGCCATGCACTTCGCGCAGACCGACTATCTCGACGGCGTGAAAGACCCCTACTACGTGAACAGCAGCGGACTCTTTAAAAACACCGACTGCTACTCGGCCCTGCGACTCACCATCACTTATAGCTTCATGGCCAAATGCGTGACCTGCAACAAGGAGTGAGCACCCCGCACGGCCAACGACTCACAGGCCGGCACTCTGCGCGCGAGACCCATGCCGCACACGCGGATAACCAAACGGGCACACGGCCACGCCAATAACAACATTGCGAGAAAATACAAGTTCAAAGTAAGAAGATATGACTAAAGTCGACAAGAACAACATTCCACAGCACATCGCCATCATCATGGACGGCAACGGAAGATGGGCTGCCCGTCAGGGTAAAGAGCGAAGCTACGGCCATCAGGCCGGAGTGGAAACCGTGCGACGCATCACCGCGGACTGTACCCGATTGGGTGTGAAATTCCTCACACTGTATACCTTCTCCACCGAGAACTGGAACAGGCCCGAACCGGAGGTCGCCGCACTCATGGGACTGGTGCTCACGTCGCTCGAGACTGAAATTTTCATGCGCAACAACGTGAGATTCAGGGTCATCGGCGATATAAAGCGACTGCCCGAGATGGTGCAGCAGAAACTTCAGGAGACGATGGACCACACGGCTCAAAACACTGCCATGACGATGGTGGTGGCCTTGAGCTACAGCTCGCGATGGGAAATCACCAAGGCCGCCCGCGACATCGCCAACAAGGTGAAAGACGGTACGCTCAGCCCCGACGACATCGACGAGGAGACCCTGAGCCGACACATGGACACCAACTTCATGCCCGACCCCGACCTGCTCATACGTACCGGAGGCGAACTGCGCATATCCAACTACCTGTTGTGGCAGATTGCTTACTCCGAACTGTATTTCACCGATACCTATTGGCCCGACTTCAGCCGCAGAGACTTGCTCGAGGCCATCGCCGACTATCAGGGACGCCAACGCCGCTTTGGCAAGACCGAGGCGCAGGTAGAACAGGGCGACACCGCCGCAACCCAAGAAACCAACAAGGAATAAGCCGGCCAACAGCCAATACACAGACACCGCACACCGGCCATAACAGCAAACCATAACGGCGAAACGGCGGGAATGGCAACAGGGGCACAGCCCCCAAAACCATGCCCCCAACCTCTAAGTTCAAAGTAACACGATGCATCACAACAAAAACAAGATATTTGCAGCACTCATGGCCATGTCATGCTGTGCAGGAGCGAATGCCCAATACAAAATCGTTCACCCCGACATCACCTACGCCGGAACACCGCGCGACCTTGTCATCGGCGGGATGAAGGTCGTGGGCATGGACGGATACGAGGACTATATGCTCACAAGCATCTCGGGATTGGCCGTAGGACAGCGCATCACCGTGCCCGGAAACGAGATTACCGATGCCGTGAAACGCTACTGGAAACACGGCTTGTTCTCGGATGTTCGCATCTCGGCCGACTCCATCGTGGGCAGCAAGATTTTCCTGAGAGTATCTCTCAAGCCACGGCCCCGCGTGTCGGAAATCAACTATGTGGGCCTGAAGAAGACCGAACGGGATGACATGGAGCAGAAACTCGGCATGATCAAGGGCGGACAAATCACCCCCAACATGATAGACCGGGCCAAGATTCTGGCCAAGAAATACTTTGATGACAAAGGCTTCAAGAATGCCGACATCGATATCAGGCAGCGTGACGACGTGACGGCGAAAAACCAAGTGATACTCGATGTGGTCATCGACAAGAAAGAAAAGATGAAGGTGAGGAACATCATCATCGAGGGAAACGAGAAACTCAAAGACTCGAAGATCAAGGGTGGACTGTTCAAGAAAGGGGCCTTCGCGAAGACCCACGAGGCCGGAAAACTCTCTTCGTTCCTCAAAGCCAAGAAATATACGCCGGAAAGATGGAAGGAAGACAAGGAGAAACTCATCGCCAAATACAACGAGCTGGGATATCGTGACGCCACCATCGTCGAGGACAGTGTGTGGAACATCGACCCCAAACATGTGAACATATATATAAAGGTGGACGAGGGACAGAAATATTTTGTACGCAACATCCACTGGGTGGGCAACACCGTATATACCTCAGATGCCCTCTCGAAGCTACTCGGCATGCAGAAAGGCGATGTCTACAACCAAAAACTCATGGACAAGCGACTCACCGAGGATGAGGATGCCGTGGGCAACCTCTATTATAACAATGGCTATGTGTTCTCGGGAATCCAGCCCACCGAAATGAATATCTTGGGCGACTCCATCGACTTGGAGATGCGGGTGAGGGAAGGACCGCAGGCCCACCTGAGCCATGTGCGCATCAATGGCAACAACCGCCTCTACGAAAACGTGGTGAGACGCGAGCTGCACACCAAGCCCGGAGACCTCTTTTCCAAAGACGCCATCATGAGATCGGTGCGAGAACTGGCATCGATGGGACACTTCGACCCGGAAAAGGTGGTGCCCGACATACAGCCCAACGGCGAGACAGGAACCGTCGACGTGAACTATAATCTCGAGCAAAGATCTAACGACCAAGTGGAATTCTCACTCGGATGGGGACAGACGGGCATCATCGGGCGAGTGGGACTCACCCTTAACAACTTCTCGAT
This sequence comes from Prevotella sp. UBA1395, assembly GCA_002305235.1. GTDB lineage: Bacteria > Bacteroidota > Bacteroidia > Bacteroidales > Bacteroidaceae > Prevotella. The sequence continues at coordinate 4,678 of DBQL01000220.1, forward strand.
TGCCAACCTCTTCAACAAGAACAAAGAGCACAGGGGTATCATGCCCATCGGCGACGGCGAGAAACTGTCGCTCGGCGTGCAGACCAACGGTACGTACTATCAGAGCTACAACACCAGCTACTCCACCTCATGGTTTGGCGGAAAACGACCCATGCAACTGTCTTTCGGACTGTTCTACTCCAAGCAGACCGACGTGTCGAGCAACTATTACAACTCGGCATGGCAGCAAACGCTCTACACATCGATGCTCGGAACAGGAAGTTACAACTATACCAACTACGAGAACTATTACGACCCCGACCAGTATGTGAAACTCATCGGAGCCAATCTCGGTTGGGGCAAGCGCCTGAGATGGCCCGACGACTACTTCACTTTCTCCATGCAGCTGTCGTATACACGCTACATGCTGAAAAACTGGAAATACTTCTTGCTCAGGACCGGAAACTCCAACAACCTCAACCTGAGCCTTTCTCTCGACCGATCCTCAACGGATAACCAACTCTTTCCGCGCCGCGGCTCGGAGTTCTCGGCCAGTGTTTCCATCACCCCGCCGTGGTCGGCATGGGACGGCAAGGACTACAAGAACCTCGCCAACAACTCCAATTCGCCCAACTACATGAAGGAGATGCAAGAGAAATTCAGGTGGATCGAGTATCATAAGTGGAAGTTTAAGTCGCGCACCTTTACCGCCTTGTCCGGCTCGCAGAAGTGCTTCGTGCTGATGACGCGCATCGAATTAGGATTGCTCGGCAGCTACAATAAATACAAGAAAAGCCCGTTTGAAACCTATTACATGGGTGGAGACGGTATGAGCGGATATTCCACAAGCTATGCCGAAGAGACCATCGGACTCCGCGGATACGAGAACGGGTCGCTCACCCCATACGGATACGAGGGCTATGCCTACGACCGCTTCTCCTTGGAGCTGCGCTATCCGCTGATGCTCGGCAACACCACCATCTACGCCCTGAGCTTCGTCGAGGGCGGAAACGCGTGGACCGACACCAAGAAATTCAACCCCTTCGACATGAAACGCTCTGCCGGAGTCGGAGTAAGAATATTCCTTCCGATGGTGGGACTCATGGGTATCGACTGGGCCTACGGCTTCGACAAGGTCTTTGGAACCAAGGGTGGCAGCCAGTTCCACTTCGTTCTCGGTCAGGAGTTCTAAGTCAAAACATAAAAATACTTAACGATGTAACCGGCGAACCGGCAACAGCGTCTACATGTTCAAAGTATTATTTTAAAAAGAACAGATATGAAGATCATGAGCAACTTGAAGGCATGGAGAACGGCCAAGATAGCCGTTGTGATGTGTCTGTGTCTGATGAGCCTTGCGCCCACAACGGCGAGCGCGCAGAAATTCGCGCTCATCGATATGGAATATGTACTGAAGAACATCCCGGCATACGAGCGAGCCAACGAGCAACTCAACCAAATCTCCAAGAAATGGCAAGCAGAGGTCGAGGCACTCAATACCGAAGCCGGCACGATGTACAAGAATTACCAGAACGAACTGGTCTTCCTCTCGCAAGAACAAAAGCAGGCCAAGCAGGAACAAATCATGCAAAAGGAGAAGGAAGCGTCTGAATTGAAGAAGAAATACTT